>NZ_CM172490.1:0-142500 GCF_055693725.2 Epibacterium sp. HA2-3
ATGACAGACGACACATGGGGTCTATTAAGAAAACGTTTGCTAAAAACGGTCGGGCAGAACAACTTCACCACTTGGATCGAGCCGCTTGAGCTGGACCAGGTGGATGGCGGCGTGGCGACGTTCCACGTGCCCACAAATTTCATGGGGAATTATGTGAGCCAGAACTTTGCAGATCTGATCCTGCATGAGTTCAACAAATCTGGCGAAGCTGTACAGCGACTGGCGTTCAAGGTCGCGGCCAATTCTCCGACCCGCCCGGTGCAACCAACGATGTCCGAAGCGATCGAGGAACCTGCCCCGCTTCAGACAACCGTTGTGGATCAACTGGGCAATCAAGAAGGGAATACGTCTGTGAAATCGCCGCCAGAAGACCTTCAGGCAGCGCCGCTTGACCCCCGTTTCACATTCGACAGTTTTGTGGTCGGCAAACCCAACGAGCTGGCACATGCGGCCGCGCGCCGTGTGGCCGAAGGTGGCCCGGTGACGTTCAATCCGTTGGTCCTTTATGGCGGCGTGGGTCTTGGTAAGACACACCTGATGCATGCGATCGCCTGGGAGTTGAAAGAGCGCAATCCCGAGCTGAACGTCCTGTATCTTTCCGCCGAACAGTTCATGTATCGGTTTGTTCAGGCGCTGCGCGAGCGCAAGATGATGGATTTCAAACATCTCTTCCGCTCTGTTGATGTGCTGATGGTGGATGACGTGCAGTTCATCGCCGGCAAGGATTCTACCCAAGAGGAGTTCTTCCATACCTTCAATGCGCTGGTGGACCAGAACAAGCAGATCATCATCTCCGCCGATCGCGCACCCGGCGAGATCAAGGATCTCGAGGATCGCGTAAAGTCGCGCCTGCAATGTGGTCTGGTGGTGGATCTGCATCCAACCGACTACGAACTGCGTCTGGGCATCCTTCAGACCAAGGTGCAGCAGAACCGCAAGAACTACCCGGATCTGAAAATCGCAGATGGTGTTCTGGAGCTGCTTGCGCACCGGATCTCGACCAATGTGCGCGTGCTCGAAGGCGCGTTGACACGCCTGTTTGCGTTCGCATCCCTTGTGGGCCGCGAAATCGACATGGACCTTACGCAGGATTGTCTTGCGGATGTGCTGCGCGCCTCCGAGCGCAAGATCACCGTCGAGGAAATCCAGCGCAAGGTGTCGGAGTATTACAACATCCGGATGTCGGATATCATCGGCCCCAAGCGCCTGCGGTCTTATGCGCGCCCGCGTCAGGTGGCGATGTATCTGTGCAAACAGCTGACCAGCCGCTCGCTACCGGAAATCGGGCGCCGTTTTGGTGGTCGGGATCATACCACCGTTATGCATGGTGTGCGTCGCATCGAAGAGTTGAAGACCATCGACGGCCAGATCGCCGAGGATGTGGAGATGCTGCGCCGCTCGCTCGAGGCGTAATGCACCGGTAGAATTGGCAGGCTGCGCCTCAACAGGTCTGCCAAGGTTTTTGCGGCCCCGGATGCCCACCGGGGCCGTTGCCATTTTTGGCGCGGCAATTGAGACGCATCTTGGATTGTTTTGCGACTTTGTGGTCGGGTGCGTCGCTCTGCTCTTGACGCTCCGCTCAATCCCTTGGAGAAATCAATAAAAACCTTGTGTTGAAGGGTAGGAACGTTAATCTGCCGCTCCGCTCGAACCACATGTTTCCAAAGACTGCCAGCCGAAGAGGATAGAGGGAAATGAAGATCAGCATTGAACGCGCAACGCTTCTGAAGGCTGTGGCCCAGGCGCAGTCGGTGGTTGAGCGCCGCAACACCATTCCGATCCTCGCCAATGTCCTGATCGAGGCCGAAGGCAGTGATGTGATGTTCCGCGCAACCGACCTCGATATCGAGGTCGTCGAC
This sequence comes from Epibacterium sp. HA2-3, assembly GCF_055693725.2. NCBI lineage: Bacteria > Pseudomonadati > Pseudomonadota > Alphaproteobacteria > Rhodobacterales > Roseobacteraceae > Epibacterium > Epibacterium sp. HA2-3. The sequence goes on from NZ_CM172490.1 coordinate 1,860, forward strand.
AAGGCGCCCGCACAGGTGGAGCGTGCAGGCGCCACCACCGTTGCGGCCACCACATTGCATGAGATCGTGCGCAAGCTGCCCGACGGGGCACTGGTCACGCTTGATGCCGACGCGGCCAGTGGTCGCCTCACCGTGGAGGCTGGCCGGTCGAATTTTTCGCTGGCAACGCTGCCGCGAGAAGATTTTCCGGTTATGGCGACGTCGGAGTATCACTCCAACTTCACGGCAAATGCCGCCATGTTGCGGCGCCTGTTTGACAAGTCAAAGTTTGCGATCTCCACCGAAGAGACGCGCTATTACCTGAACGGTGTCTATATGCATGTGGCCACCGGTGAAAGCGGTGGCAAGGCGCTGCGCTGTGTGGCAACCGACGGGCACCGTCTTGCGCGTATTGATGCGGATTTGCCGATGGGTGCCGAGGACATGCCAGGCGTGATCGTGCCCCGCAAGACTGTGGGTGAGTTGCGCAAACTCCTCGACGAGGACGACATGGATATCGCTGTCTCTGTCTCAGAAACCAAAGTGCGCTTTGCCACGCCCAATATCACTCTGACATCCAAGGTGATTGATGGGACTTTCCCCGATTACACCCGCGTTATTCCGGTCGGCAATACCCGCCGTCTGGAGGTGGATGCCAGTGAGTTTGCGAAAGCTGTGGACCGGGTTGCCACGGTGTCTTCAGAGCGGTCACGCGCGGTAAAGCTGCAACTTGATGAAGATCGGCTTGTGTTGTCGGTGAATGCGCCTGACAGCGGTGCGGCCGAAGAAGAGCTGGCTGTTGCCTATAGCGACGAGCGGCTGGAAATCGGGTTTAACGCGAAATATCTTCTGGAGATTGCCAATCAGGTTGATCGAGAGAATGCCGTGTTCATGTTCAACTCTTCTGGTGATCCGACATTGATGCGCGAAGGCAGCGACGAAAGCGCGGTCTATGTGGTCATGCCGATGCGCGTCTGACCGGTGTTGCAACGGGTCTGACGGCCCGGCCTCCGGCGGAGGTATTTTTGAAAAGATGAAGCCCCGTGTTGGCACTGACGTCCCTGTTCATGTCTCACTTCCGCTCGCATTTGCGGGCGGATTTGCATTTGGATACGCGCCCGGTCGCGATCCACGGCAACAATGGTGCGGGCAAGACCAATATCCTTGAGGCAGTATCGTTGTTTTCCCCGGGGCGGGGGCTCCGGCGCGCCTCCGCGGCAGATATGGCGCGCCAGCCAGAGGCCCTGGGATGGAAGCTTCGGGGTGTGCTTCAGTCCTCCGGCCAGGCCTATGAGGTGGAGACCTCGTCTGAAGTTGGTAACGCCAGACAGGTCAAGATCGACAACAAGAGTGCAAGCCAGGTTGCGCTCGGGCGGATCGCTCGCGTTGTCTGGTTGGTTCCGGCGATGGATCGCTTGTGGATCGAGGGGGCTGAAGGGCGGCGGAGATTTCTCGATCGCATCGCGCTCAGTTTTGATCCGGATCACGCTGAGGCAAGTCTTTCCTATGAAAAAGCGATGCGGGAGCGCAATCGCCTGCTAAAGGACAACGTCCGGGATGCGGCATGGTATCGCGTGCTTGAGGGACAGATGGCCGAAACCGGTTTTCGCATCCATGAGGCCCGTATGGATGCGGTGGCACGGCTGACAGCGGCTCAAGCTGAGGCAGAGACCGCATTTCCGGTGGCGCAGTTGCAGCTTGTGCAGGCAGAAGGGGATATGCCCGCCAGTGCCGAAGCGCTGCGCGAAATGCTGGATGCAGGACGGATGCGCGATCTGACGGTTGGGCGAACTCTGGTCGGGCCACACCGAAGCGATTTGATTGGCACCTTCTTGGCCAAGGGGTTGCCAGCAAAGGATTGTTCCACAGGAGAGCAAAAGGCGCTGTTGGTCTCCTTGATCCTCGCCAATGCGCGCGCGCTGCAGGCACAGGAAGGGGCGGCCCCGATTCTGCTGCTGGACGAAGTGGCGGCGCATCTGGATGCGGGGCGGCGGGCCGCGCTCTATGACGAGATTTGCGCGTTGGGCACGCAGGCCTGGATGACGGGCACGGGACCTGAGCTGTTTCAAGAATTGGGCTCCCGCGCGCAACATTTGACCGTGAGCGATCGGGGCGGGACAAGCGAGGTTACACTGCAATGAGTCTGAGCCTTTGGGATCTGGTGATTTATGCCAGCGCTGTTTTTGTGCTGTTTCTGACGCCCGGACCGGTCTGGCTGGCCTTGGTGGCGCGGGCGATGTCTGGTGGATTTCACGCTGGGTGGCCGTTGGCGCTTGGAGTGGCGATTGGCGATGTGGTCTGGCCTCTGGTCGCCATCCTCGGAGTCGCGTGGATTACCGCAGCCTCAGCCCAGATTGCACTGGTCTTGAAAGGCGTCGCCGTTCTCGTGTTTGTGCTTATGGGACTCTCGACAATCCGCAGTGCGGGTCAGCCGATTTCAACAAACAGGCGTTTGACCAAGCCCGGACGATGGGCTGGGTTTGTGGCGGGCGTGATTGTTATTCTTGGCAACCCGAAGGCTGCCTTGTTCTATATGGGGATCTTACCCGGGTTCTTTGATCTGTCGCAGGTGGCATCGGCAGATATTGCCCTGATCTGCGCGGTTTCCATGGCAGTGCCGCTGATTGGAAACGTGATGCTGGCCGGATTTGTGAGCCAGGTGCGGGTGCTTCTATCGTCTCCGGTGGCGTTACGACGCATGAATCTCGGTGCCGGCTACCTGTTGATCGCTGTCGCCTGCATAATCCCCTTCACTTGAGGAGCCATTGCTCAAGATAGGGCACAAGAGCCTTTGACGGCGGTGGGGTGTTACTGTGTTCCATGCAGAAACCCGTTGCAAGGACATGGTTGAGAAAGCCCTGTATGCCTTCCGCCAGAAGCTCGGGATTGCCGTTTTGGGAAATCTGCCCCTTGGCCTGCATATTGGTTATCCAACGGATGAACAGTGCGATCTGGCGCAGGAAGCCTTCGGTGACGACTTCTTCGATTTCGGCGCCAGTGGTGCCGGAGTAGCGTAGCAACAGATCAAAGATGATCCGATCCTGGGATATGAAATCCAAGAGTGGCGCGAGTCGCTGCGCGATTTCTGCCGGGCTACTTGGTGCAGGTGCGTCTTCCATGTCCTCAATGTAGCGCATGACGCGCGCGCCCAGGATCACTGCCAGCAATCCGTCCTTGTCTCCGAAATGAGAAAAGAACGTGCCCTTTGCAACGCCGGCCTGCGCAACCACGTCTTCGACCCGCAATGCAGAAACACCATGTGAATCAATTATTTCTGCGGCAACCGTCAGCAGTTTAGCACGTGTTTCTAGGCGTCTTCTCTGCGGCGCGCGACCCATGTCTGAATGTCTCCCACATTTAATAAATTGACCAGGGTCAAAAATAAACTTGACCGCGGTCACTTATGGGGTCATTAAATTGACCGAAGTCACATTTAGCAATGCGGAGCCACAAATGTCCACGCGAAAGATTCTCGTTCTGAATGGCCACCCCGGTCAAAACTCGCTCAATAAATCCCTTGCCGATGCCTATCGGCGTGCTGCCGAAGCCGCCGGGCATGAGTTGCGGTATCAGGATCTGTCCCAGATGCAGTTCGATATGGATTTTGGCGAGGGGGGCTATCACGACACAAAGCCGTTGGAGCCCGCGCTGCAATCCTTTGTGGCAGATCTCGAATGGGCGGAGCATCTGGTGGTGACCACGCCACTTTGGTGGGGGGCGTTCCCAGCAAAACTCAAAGGTCTGTTTGACCGGGCGCTGTTGCCGGGGCAGGCGTTTGACACGCGCAACACAAACGCCTTTGGTGTGCCTGCGCCGATGATGACCGGCAAGACCGCACGCGTCATGCTGACCAGCGACACGCCGTCCTGGTTCCTGCGTCTGATCTACGGCAATGCCATCAAGAAGATCATGTCACGTCAAATCCTCGGCTTTGTGGGCATCAAGCCTGTGCGCTACACCAGCTTTGCGGCGGCCTCACATCCCAAGCCCGGACAGGCGGATCAATGGCTGAAAACAGTGGCTAATCTGGGGCGTGCGGCAGCGTGATTCAGCCAAGAAAAAAGGGGGCTTGCGCGTGACATCTCCCCTCGGAACGCGTATAAAATCCGAAAGCAAGAATAGGATCACGTGAATGTCCGAAAACGAGCAAGCCCCAGCAGAATATGGCGCAGATTCCATCAAGGTTCTCAAGGGGTTGGAGGCCGTGCGCAAGCGGCCTGGCATGTATATCGGCGACACCGATGACGGCTCCGGTCTGCACCACATGGTTTACGAAGTCGTCGACAACGGCATCGACGAGGCGCTGGCCGGCCATGCGGACCGGGTGACGGTCACGATCCACGCCGACTCCAGCGTCTCCGTGAGTGATAATGGTCGTGGTATCCCGGTTGATATCCACGCCGAGGAAGGCGTCTCCGCAGCAGAAGTCATCATGACCCAGCTGCACGCGGGCGGTAAGTTCGACAGCAATTCCTACAAGGTTTCCGGCGGCCTGCACGGGGTTGGCGTATCCGTTGTGAACGCGCTGTCGGATTGGCTCGAGCTGCGCATTTGGCGCAATGGCAAAGAACACGTCGCTCGCTTTGAGCGCGGGGATACCGTGAAACACCTCACCGTGGTGGGGGATTGTGGCGATCGCACCGGGACCGAAGTGCGCTTTTTGGCGTCTACCGATACGTTCTCGAACCTCGAATACTCCTTCGAGACACTGGAAAAGCGCCTGCGTGAACTGGCGTTTCTCAACTCCGGGGTGCGGATCGTGGTGGCGGACGAGCGCCCGGCCGAACGTCTGGAGAGCGAGCTTTTCTACGAGGGCGGCGTCAACGAGTTCGTGAAATACCTCGATCGCTCCAAAACCCCGGTGATGGATGCCCCGATCTATATCAAGGGCGAAAAAGACGACATCGGCGTTGAGATCGCGATGTGGTGGAATGACAGCTATCACGAGACGGTTCTGCCCTTCACCAACAACATTCCTCAGCGTGATGGAGGCACCCATGTCGCGGGCTTCCGTGGCGCGCTGACGCGGACCATCAACAGCTACGCGCAATCCTCCGGCATCGCGAAAAAGGAGAAAGTCTCCTTCACCGGCGACGACGCGCGCGAAGGCCTGACTTGTGTGCTCTCTGTCAAAGTCCCGGATCCCAAATTCTCGTCCCAGACCAAGGACAAACTGGTCTCCTCTGAGGTGCGCCCGGTTGTAGAGAGCCTGATGGGGGAAAAACTTGCCGAGTGGTTCGAGGAAAACCCCAACGTTGCCAAGCAGGTGGTCGGTAAGATCATCGAAGCGGCTCTGGCGCGCGAGGCCGCCCGCAAGGCGCGCGAACTCACACGTCGCAAAACCGCGATGGACGTGAATTTCCTCGCCGGAAAGCTCAAGGATTGCTCGGAGAAAGACCCCGCCAAGACCGAAGTCTTCCTTGTCGAGGGGGACTCTGCGGGGGGCTCGGCGCAGACTGGACGCGATCGCCAAACCCAGGCGATCCTGCCCTTGAAAGGTAAGATCCTGAACGTGGAACGCGCGCGCTTTGATCGGATGCTGTCGAGCCAGGAAATCGGCAATCTCGTGATGGCGCTGGGCACGGGCATCGGCCGTGACGAGTTCAACATCGAGAAACTGCGCTACCACAAGATCGTCATCATGACCGACGCGGACGTGGATGGGGCGCATATCCGGACGCTGCTGCTCACGTTCTTCTATCGCCAGATGCCGGAACTCATCGAAGGTGGCTATCTTTATATTGCGCAGCCGCCGCTTTATAAGGTCAGCCGTGGCAAGTCCGAGGTGTATCTCAAGGACCAAGCCGCGATGGACGACTATCTGATCAATCAGGGCGTCGACGGCGCGTTGCTGCGTCTGGGCGACGGGTCCGAGATTGCGGGTCAGGATCTCACGCGTGTCGTTGATGAGGCACGCCGTCTGAAGCGTCTTTTGGACGCGTTCCCGACGCATTACCCGCGTCACATCCTTGAACAAGCTGCCATTGCTGGGGCTTTTGTGCCCGGTGCGGTGGATGCGGATCTGCAGGGCGTTGCGGATAAGGTTGCGGCACGACTTGATTTGATCGCGCTGGAGTATGAGCGTGGCTGGCAGGGCCGTATCACGCAGGATCATGGCATCAGGCTGGCACGTATTTTGCGCGGGGTTGAAGAGGTCCGCACATTGGATGGCCCGATGCTGCGCTCTGGCGAAGCACGCAAGACCGGTAGCTTCACCAAGTCGCTCCAAGAGATTTACGGCGCCCCGGCCATACTGCATCGCAAGGATCGTCAGCAAGCGATCTACGGTCCTCTAGATCTCCTTAAGGCGATTTTGGAGGAAGGTGAAAAAGGTCTGACTCTCCAACGCTACAAGGGTCTGGGCGAGATGAACCCCGATCAGCTCTGGGAAACGACGCTGGATCCTGATGCAAGAACCCTGCTGCAGGTTCGTGTCGATGACATGATCGAGGCAGATGACCTCTTTACCAAGCTGATGGGCGACGTGGTGGAGCCGCGCCGCGAGTTCATCCAGAAAAACGCCCTGAGTGTCGAAAACCTCGACTTCTAAAGCAGGCCTTCGGAGCGAAAGGACAGCTCGTCCGACGCCCCGATGATCAGGTGGTCATGTAGCGTGATGTCGAGTGCGTCGAGCGCGGCCTCTACCTTGCGGGTCATGCCGATATCCGCCTGAGAGGGTGTCGGATCACCGGACGGATGATTGTGGACTAAAATCAGGGCGCTGGCGTTGAGCTCCAGCGCCCTTTTTGCGACCTCTCGCGGATAAACCGGGACGTGATCCACGGTGCCACGCGCCTGTTCTTCATCCGCGATCAAGATGTTCTTTCGGTCCAGATAGAGCACGCGGAACTGCTCTGTCTCACGATGCGCCATCGCTGTATGGCAGTAATCCAGCAGTGCATCCCAGCTTGCGATCACCTGGCGTTGAAGGACACGCGATCGCGCCATGCGCTGAGCTGCGGCCTCAAATATCTTGAGATCACAGATTACAGCCTGTCCGATGCCTTGCACCTCAGCGAGCCGCTCCGGAGAGGCGGTCACAACGCGGTTGAGATCACCAAAACTGGCAAGAAGCTGATGCGCCAAGGGCTTCACGTCCTTGCGTGGAATGGAGCGAAAGAGGATCAGCTCCAGAAGTTCATAGTCTGGCAGGCCGATTGCCCCTGCGCTCATGAAGCGTTCGCGCAAACGGGCGCGATGATCTCTGATGTAGGATGGGATCCGCCCCTGCATGATGGGCAGGAGAGGCGCCTCGTCACTGTCGCCATTCGCGCCCTCAAAGAGAGGCAGCATCTGTTCCTCAAAGCGTTCTGATTTCCCCATGCTGCCATGGTGTCGCCTTAATGGTTATCAAAGTGTTAACAGCGTTGGCGCAGATCGTGAGACTACCAAAAAGAAAAACGCCCCGAAGGGCGTTTTGAAGATCAAGACGGGCCAGATGGCCCGTCAGAGGGGGGTAATCACCCTTTCATTCCGTCCCAGAAGCTCTTGACCGAGGAGAAAAAGCTGCGCGTTTCAGGGTTGGTGTTTTCCTCTGAAATCTCGTCAAACTCCTTCAGGATCTCCTTCTGGCGCGGCGTCAGGTTGACAGGTGTCTCTACCGCAAGTTCGATGAACATGTCACCGGTCCCACCGCCACGCAGCGCAGGCATGCCTTTGCCTCGTAGGCGCATCTGGCGGCCCGACTGGCTGCCTTCGGGGATCTGGACACGCCCGCGACCACCGTCGATGGTGGGCACCTCGATCGCGCCGCCCAGCGCCGCCTTGGCCATGGAGACAGGAACCCGGCAGTGAAGGTTGTTGCCTTCGCGCTCAAAGAGTTCGTGGCGTGCGACCTCGATAAAGATGTAGAGATCGCCCGGAGGTCCACCACGCAGGCCTGCCTCGCCTTCGCCAGCGAGACGGATGCGGGTGCCGGTTTCAACACCTGCAGGAATGTTCACCGAGAGCGAGCGATCCTTTTCAACGCGGCCATGACCGTTACAGGTCTTGCAGGGGTTTTTGATCATCTGGCCCAGACCCGAACAGGTCGGGCAGGTCCGTTCCACCGTAAAGAAGCCCTGCTGCGCGCGGACCTTCCCCATCCCCGAACAGGTCGGGCAGGTTGTTGGCTCTGCGCCGCCCTCGGCACCTGTACCCTCACAGGAGGTGCAACTTACGGAGGTGGGCACGTTGATGGTCTTGTGAAGGCCGGCAAAGGCTTCCTCAAGCGACAGGCGCAGGTTGTAGCGCAGGTCCGCGCCGCGAGTTGCGCGCTGACGCGCGCCCGCGCGCCCGCCACCTCCGCCCATGAAGTCGCCAAAGAGGTCGTCAAAGACATCCGAAAAGGCAGAGGAGAAGTCCCCTCCAGGGTGACCGCCTGCGCGTCCACCGCCTCCGCCACCCATGCCGTTTTCAAAGGCGGCATGACCATAGCGATCATAGGCTGCCTTGCGTTCCGGATCTTTCAGAACGTCATAGGCCTCATTGGCTTCTTTGAACTGGGCTTCTGCGTCCGGGTTGTCCGCATTGCGATCCGGGTGCAGCTCTTTGGCCTTCTTGCGAAAGCCCTTTTTGATTTCGTCGGCGCTGGCCCCCTTAGAGACACCGAGCACCTCGTAATAGTCACGTTTTGACATCGGAAAATCCCTTCTGCCTCAACGAAAGAGGGCCGGTCCGGGATCGGACCGGCCCATCTTTGGCCAAGGTGCTGCCTTAGCGCTTGTTGTCGTCCAGATCTTCAAACTCGGCATCAACGATGTCGTCGTCACCGGGGCCTGCGGAAGCATCTTCATCAGCGGCAGAGGGCTCGTCCGCGCCACCTTCTTCGGCTTGTGCCTTGTAGATCGCCTCGCCCAGACGCATCGCCGCTTCGGTGACGTTCTGGATCCCGGATTTGATCTTCTCGGCATTCGCCTTGTCGCCTTCGAGATCGTCTTTGAGCGCCGCAATCGCCAGTTCAATCGCCTCGATGGTCGAGGGATCAACCTTGTCGCCGTGATCTTCGATCGATTTCTCGGTCGAGTGGATCAAGCTCTCGGCCTGGTTGCGTGCTTCGATGAGCTCGCGACGTTCCTTGTCAGCCTCGGCATTGTCCTCGGCGTCCTTGACCATCTTTTCGATGTCCTCGTCGGACAGGCCACCAGACGCTTGGATGGTGATCTTCTGCTCTTTGCCGGTGCCTTTGTCTTTGGCGGACACCGAAACGATACCGTTGGCGTCGATGTCAAAGGTCACTTCGATCTGAGGCATGCCGCGCGGTGCGGGCGGGATGTCTTCGAGGTTGAACTGACCGAGCATCTTGTTGTCGGCTGCCATTTCGCGTTCACCCTGGAATACGCGAATGGTCACGGCGTTCTGGTTGTCCTCGGCGGTGGAGAAGACCTGAGACTTCTTCGTCGGGATCGTGGTGTTGCGGTCGATCAGGCGGGTGAAGACGCCACCAAGGGTTTCGATGCCGAGCGACAGCGGGGTCACGTCGAGAAGAACAACGTCCTTCACGTCACCCTGCAGAACACCAGCCTGAATGGCGGCGCCCATGGCAACCACTTCGTCCGGGTTCACACCCTTGTGCGGCTCCTTGCCAAAGAATTTGGTCACCTCTTCGATGACCTTCGGCATGCGGGTCATACCACCGACCAGAACCACCTCGTCAATGTCGGACGCGGACAGGCCAGCATCCTTCAGCGCGGCGGCGCAGGGCTTCATGGAGTTCTTGATCAGATCGCCCACGAGGCTTTCGAGCTTTGCGCGGGTCAGTTTGATGACCAAGTGCAGCGGCTGGCCAGACGACGGGTCCATCGAGATGAACGGCTGGTTGATCTCGGTCTGCGAAGAGGACGACAGCTCGATCTTGGCTTTCTCTGCCGCTTCTTTCAGACGCTGAAGCGCCATCTTGTCTTTGGTCAGGTCGACGCCATGCTCTTTTTTGAACTCATCCGCGAGGTAGTTCACGATGCGCATGTCGAAGTCTTCACCACCGAGGAAGGTGTCACCGTTGGTGGATTTCACTTCAAACAGGCCATCGTCGATCTCGAGGATGGTAACGTCAAAGGTACCGCCACCAAGGTCATAGACTGCGATGGTCTGGGTTTCGGCCTTGTCGAGGCCATAGGCCAGCGCCGCTGCAGTCGGCTCGTTGATGATGCGCAGCACTTCGAGGCCAGCGATCTTGCCGGCGTCTTTGGTGGCCTGGCGCTGAGCGTCGTTGAAATACGCAGGAACGGTGATGACCGCTTGCGTCACTTCTTCGCCAAGATAGCTCTCGGCGGTTTCCTTCATCTTACCAAGGATGAAGGCGGAAATCTGGGAGGGGGAGTACTTCTCGGACTTCGCTTCGACCCATGCGTCGCCATTGCCGCCGTTGATTACGGCGAAGGGCAGATTTTTCTTGTCCTTGGCGAGGTCGCTGTCGTCAAACCGACGGCCAATGAGGCGCTTCACACCAAAGATGGTGTTGTCCGGGTTGGTCACGGCCTGGCGTTTTGCAGGCTGTCCAACAAGGCGCTCTTCATCGGTGAAGGCAACGATTGAAGGGGTGGTGCGTGCACCCTCGGCGTTTTCGATCACGCGCGGCTGAGAGCCGTCCATGATGGCAACGCAGGAGTTGGTGGTCCCGAGGTCAATCCCGATCACTTTGCTCATTGTGTTCGATCCCTTTACTTCATAAGGCGATTACCCGAAGCCGAAACCCGTTTTGGCATTCCGGCCCCGATTCAGTTGCGGTAGGAACAAGATCCGACCGCTTCTCGGCGTATATAGGGAGCGAAATTCACCCCTGCAACCGCGCGATTGCCCCGTCATAGGCAATTATCAGCGGTTTTGCGACAAACAGAGTAAAGATAGGGTAAATGACACGGCTGAAGGTGCGTGGATTCGAAATCCATAAGGGATTTCTATCAGTGCAGGCCCAAAAGGAGCTGATCTCAGCGCTGCGTCCAGTGCTACGGGCGGCCCCTTTATTTTCGCCCGAGGTTCCAGGGGGCGGGCAAATGTCCGTGCGGATGACCTCTGCGGGAGAATATGGCTGGTTCAGCGATCCCAGCGGCTATCGCTATGAAGGCAAACATCCCTCGGGGCGTAAGTGGCCGGAGATCCCGTCAGAAGTTCTAAACGTTTGGACCACTCTCGTTGATCGAGAGCGCCTCCCCGATTGTTGCCTCTTCAACTACTATGGAGAAGGCGCGCGGATGGGACTTCATCAGGACAAGGATGAAGCGGATTTCTCTTTCCCTGTGGTGTCGATTTCTCTGGGTGACGATGGGCTGCTGCGCCTTGGGGGTACCTCGCGCAAAGAAAAGACCCAGACGGTTTGGCTCAATTCGGGAGATGTTGTGGTAATGGGTGGCGAGGCTCGCCTCGCGTATCACGGGATCGACCGTATCCGGTTCCGCTCCTCGCGCTTGCTGCCTAAAGGGGGGCGCGTGAACCTGACGCTGCGCGTTGTAACGTAGTGGGAGTGTCGCAGGATTAGCGCCGTGCACCCCAGCTGAGCGAGACCGCGCGTCTTGTGTAAAACTCTCCCATCAGCCCCAAGACGAGGAAGATAAGCGCAAGCCACATGGTGTACTCCCACCAGGTGACATGGGGGTTATAGTTGATGAAGATGTAGCCACGTGCCTGATCGATCGTATGGAACAGAGGGTTCCAGATGAACATTGGCAGCATGTAGCCCGGCAGGGTGTTCGCCAGCACCATTTTGCCTGAAAACAACATGTTGGAGCGCTGGTAAATCGTTGAAATGATCCCGATCGCACTTGGCATCCAGGGTTTCAGAACATAGAGTACCAGGCCGATTGCAGCCCCGGAGGCCCAGGCCAATAGCAGCATGCCAAAGGCGGGGACCGGCTCCTCGATGTGGATCGGGGTAAATGCGACATGATACGCAAAGAGAATGATCAACATCGACAACACTTGCAGATAGAGCGCCCCAAGGGCCGCCGACAGGATTGCGATGGTTGTGTTCATCGGGGCGTGCTGCATCATGGGGCTCGAGGCCCCTTCGGCACCAACCACGGCGCCCACGGTTTTGGTGTGGGTCATGAACAGGAACACGCCGGACATCATGTAGAGTAGAAAGTCGCCCCGGATGGCGGCACCCTTGATGCCCATGACCGTGAACATGAAGTAGAAAAACATCACGAACAGCACAGACTGGATGATGTTGATCCCGAGCGCCATAAAGGCGTTGTTGTGCTTCGACCGCACGCTGCGCACCACTGAATGAAAGACAACTTCACTCAGCGTGATGGCGCGGGACAGCGGTGACTTATCGGTGCGATATCGAAACATGGCCTCAGAATTCAGCAGCAAGTGGCTTATTCTCACATGGATTTCTTGCTGATCCATTGAGAAGCAAGCATAAGAAGCGCAAACCATTGTGGCAATAAGTAGGTCTTTGGGAGACTCCGAGTGAATTATGATGATCTGGTAGTGGTGATGCGGCGCTTGGCCCTGGAAGCGGGCGACAAGATCATGGAGATCTACAACTCCGATGATTTCGACGTGAAGCAGAAATCAGACGATAGCCCTGTTACCGTTGCGGACGAGGCGGCAGACGCATTGATCTCGGCGGGGCTGCGCTCGGCTTTTCCGGACGTGATGCTCGTCACCGAAGAGCAAGCCGAGTCTCATAGCGCAACAGGCGATACATTCCTGATTGTTGACCCTCTGGACGGCACCAAGGAATTCATCAATCGCCGTGGCGACTTCACCGTCAATATCGCCTATGTCGAGGCAGGCGTGCCCACGCGCGGTGTGGTCTACGCGCCCGCCAGAGACCGTATGTTCTACACTCTTGCCGATGGATCAGCGGTCGAGGAAAAAGGCCCCTTCAGCAAGAATGAAGTGGGCGAGACCACGGCGCTCAAAGTGGCTGAGAGCGACAATAGCGCTCTGCTGGTGGTCGCGTCGAAATCCCACCGCGATCAGGCCACAGACGATTACATCAACAAATACAGCGTGAAAGACACCCGCAGCGCAGGGTCTTCGTTGAAATTCTGCCTTGTTGCGACGGGCGAGGCCGATCTTTATCCGCGCGTTGGCCGCACGATGGAGTGGGATACGGCGGCAGGGCATGCTGTTCTTGCGGGCGCGGGTGGCCGCGTTGTGCGTTTTGATGATCACAGCCCGCTGCGGTACGGCAAGGAAGGGTTTGCGAACCCGTTCTTTATCGCCCACGCGCCTGCGGTCGAGTTGAAAGACGCGTAAATGTCTGTTCTGATTGTCATTCCCGCGCGCTACGCCTCTACACGGTTTCCCGGTAAGCCTTTGGCTGAGCTGACTGGTGCTACAGGTAAGACACGGTCGCTTATCGAGCGCTCCTGGCGTGCGGCCTGCGCCGTGAATGGCGTGGACCGCGTGGTGGTTGCAACAGATGACGATCGCATCAAAGCGGCGTCAGAAGCCTTTGGGGCTGAGGTCGTAATGACCTCAGAGACATGCGCCAATGGTACCGAGCGCTGCGCCGAGGCGCATGCAGCCCTCGGGGGAGGCTATGAGGTGGTGGTGAACCTTCAGGGCGACGCCCCACTGACACCGCCTTGGTTCATCGAGGATCTGATCAATGGCCTTCAGGCGGCAGAAGGAATGGGGCTGGCGACGCCCGTGCTGCGCTGTGATGGCGCCACGCTCAACAGCTTGCTGGAGGATCGCCGTGCTGGGCGCGTTGGGGGAACCACTGCGGTCTTTGGGGCAGACCATAGCGCGCTCTATTTTTCCAAGGAAGTGATCCCATTCCAGTCTGGCAGTTATACTGACACAGAGGGCACTCCAGTCTTTCATCACGTTGGCGTATACGCCTACCGCCCGGACGCGCTTCTGGCCTATCCCACGTGGCCAGTTGGTCCGCTTGAGACACTAGAAGGCCTCGAACAGCTGAGGTTCCTGGAGAATGGCCGTAAGATTCTCTGTGTCGAAGTCGATGCAAGAGGACGGGAGTTCTGGGAGCTGAACAACCCAGAAGATCGGCCGAAAATCGAAGAAATGATGCGAAAAATGGGCGTCGAATAGGCGAATGCCCGCGAAATAGGCGAATTTTCTCGCCTTGGGTCGGAAACCTGTGACGCCGTCACAGGATTGCGATAGAGTTATGTTACTGTGGTGGAAGAGTTGAGCCAGACCCAGTTCCAAGTCGTCTTTGATAGACCAACGAGAGTGTAAATGCCTAGAAAAGTTACAAAAGCTATTTTCCCTGTTGCCGGTCTTGGCACGCGTTTTTTGCCTGCCACGAAGTCTGTGCCCAAAGAGATCATGACTCTCGTTGACCGGCCTCTCGTGCAATATGCCATCGACGAGGCGCGCGCTGCTGGCATCAAGGAATTCATCTTTGTGACATCTCGCGGCAAAGGGGCGCTTGAAGACTATTTCGACCACGCGCCTGTTCTGGAACAGGAACTGCGCAAAAAGGGCAAGGATCAGCTTCTCGAAGTTCTCAAGGCGACCAATATGGGATCAGGAGATATTGCCTATATTCGTCAGCACAAGGCGCTGGGATTGGGCCATGCGGTCTGGTGCGCGCGCCGTCTGATCGGGGATGAGCCATTTGCGGTGATGCTGCCTGACGATGTGATCGCGGCCGACAAGCCCTGCCTTCAGCAGATGGTCGAAGCCTATGCTGAAACCGGCGGCAACATGGTGGCAGCGATGGAAGTTGCGCCAGAGAAAACGTCGTCTTACGGGATCCTCGACGTCAAGGATAGCAAGGATGCCGTGATGCCGATCAATGCGATGATCGAAAAGCCGAGCCCCGAAGAAGCGCCCTCGAACCTCGCAGTGATCGGGCGTTATATTTTGTCGCCTTCGGTGCTTCAGAATCTCAATAAGCGCAAACAAGGGGCGGGCGGGGAGATCCAACTGACCGACGCGATTGCGGAGGATATTGCGCGGGACGTGCCGGTTTGTGGCTACCGTTTCAAAGGGCGCCGCTTTGATTGTGGCTCCAAGTCTGGGTTCTTGCAGGCTACGGTGGCCTTTGCGTTGGAACGTGAAGAACTGCGCGATGATCTCATGGAGTATCTTTCGACCCTGTCGGCCCATCGACAGGCTGCTGAATAAGCTTTACCGCGTTTTAAACGATCAAGCCTGCTCCCTTTGAAAAAGGGGGGCGGCTTCTGAGAAAATCATAGCAGAATTCCAAAGCCGGGAGGCAGACACGCATGGCCAATGTGCTGGTCACAGGAGGGGCGGGCTACATTGGCTCGCACGCATGTAAAGCTCTGAAACAGGCAGGCTATACGCCAGTCACATATGACAATCTGGTCACGGGCTGGCAGGATGCGGTGAAGTTCGGCCCCTTCGAACAAGGCGATC
This sequence comes from Epibacterium sp. HA2-3, assembly GCF_055693725.2. NCBI lineage: Bacteria > Pseudomonadati > Pseudomonadota > Alphaproteobacteria > Rhodobacterales > Roseobacteraceae > Epibacterium > Epibacterium sp. HA2-3. The sequence goes on from NZ_CM172490.1 coordinate 17,127, forward strand.
TGACCGACCGGGGCCGCCTTGATGAGGTGTTTGCACAATATAAACCCGTGGCCGTGATGCATTTTGCAGCCCTGAGCCAGGTGGGCGAGGCGATGTCCGAGCCGGGACGGTATTGGGCGAACAATGTTGGCGGCTCGCTCTGCCTGATTGAGGCAGCCGTGGCGGCAGGATGTCTGGATTTCGTCTTTTCGTCCACCTGCGCGACATATGGCGAGCACGACAATGTGGTTCTGGACGAGAATACTCCGCAGCAGCCTTTAAATGCCTATGGTGCGTCCAAGCGGGCGGTCGAGGATATCTTGAAAGACTTCGAAGCCGCGCATGGCCTGCGCAGCGTGATCTTTCGGTATTTCAATGTCGCGGGCGCAGATCCTGAGGCCGAGGTGGGAGAGTTCCACCAGCCTGAAACCCATTTGGTGCCACTGATGATTCAGGCGATCAAAGGCGAGCGGGCGGCGCTTACTGTGTTTGGGACCGACTATGACACCCCAGATGGCACCTGCATTCGCGACTATGTCCATGTCTGCGATTTGGTGGATGCTCATATCCTTGGCCTGAAATGGCTTGAGGATGGCAAAGGCAGCCGCGTGTTCAACCTTGGCACCGGCACCGGGTTTTCCGTCAAGGAAGTGCTGTCGCATTCTCATGCCGTAACGAATACCGAAGTGCCGCATGTCATCGGCCCGCGCCGTGCGGGCGACTGTACCAAGCTGGTGTCCGGCTCGGTGCGCGCTGGAGAGGAACTGGGCTGGGAGCCGAAGCGCTCCACCATGGACCAGATGATCTCTGACGCATGGCGCTGGCACCAAAGCGGCTACTACGAGCGCTGAGGTGAGCGCACCGCCGATGCCCAAGATCTCGCTGATGGCCGCCTACCGGTTGCGCCTGAAGCGGCGGCGGTGTCTGTGGCGGGCCTATCGGGCAAAGCGACAGCTTCGGTGCATCGTCGACAACACCACCAACATAGGGCGCAATGATATTCTCGTGGTGGTGGTGCTGCGCAATGAAGCGCAGCGCCTACCATATTTTCTGGATTATTATCGTCGGCTTGGCGCAGCGCATTTTCTGGTGGTGGACAACACGAGCGAAGATGGCAGCCTTGCCCTGCTGCAACGCGAAGCCCGGCGTGGCGATCTCTCGCTTTGGCAAACCCACGACAGCTATCGCGCGAGCCGCTTTGGGATTGATTGGTCGGGCTGGTTGCTGATGCATTACGGCAGTGGTCATTGGTGCCTGACGGTCGATGCCGACGAGCTGCTCGTCTATCCCGGCATGGATCAGATGGACTTGCCAATGCTCACGCAAAGACTGGATCAGATTGGGCTGGAGGGATTTGGCGCGCTGATGCTTGACCTCTACCCAAAGGGGCCGCTCGGCACTCAAGAGTATCGCGCTGGGCAAGACCCGACAGAGGTGCTCCGGTGGTTTGATGCGTCACCCTATCACGCTGTGCGGCAGGCCCCGCAGGGCAACCTTTGGCTTCAGGGTGGCGCGCGGGCGCGCATGTTCTTTGCTGACACCCCAGAGCGGGCTCCGACGCTCAACAAGATCCCGCTCATGCGATGGCATTGGCGCTACGCTTACACGAATGCGACGCATGCGCTTTTGCCGCCTCGGCTCAACGCGATTTATGGTGGGACCGAAGGACAGGCACCTTCGGGCGTGCTCCTTCACACCAAGTTCCTGCCAGAAATCGTAAGCAAGTCGAAACAGGAGCGCAGCCGCGCAGAGCATTTCCACAACCCGACCCTCTTTGAGGGGTATTACGCACAGATTGAAACCAAGCCTGATTTCTGGCATCCAGATTCACAAGAGTATCACAGCCCCGAACAGTTGGCCGAGCTCGGGCTTTGTCGGGGATTTGACGCGCGTACCACCGTTGCGGGTGGACAACGTAACCAGTTCTAAACACATTGTTTCCTATTCGTGGACATGACATATTGATGCGACCTTGCGTGGCTTGAGGCGAGCCATGCCTGTATCGGGGTCTTGGGGCAGACTCCGAAGAGCGGGGACACAGATTTGGGGCTTTGGGATTCTTACCGGATGCGGATCAGGCGCAAGCGCCGGATCCTGCGTGCGTTGCGCAAGTCCCGAAACCTGCATTGCGTGCAAAATAATACCTCTCGCATCCGCCCGGGCGATATTCTCCTCGTCTGCACCTTTCGTAATGAACAGATCCGCCTGCCCTATTTTCTGCAGTATTACCGCAGCCTTGGGGTGAACCACTTTCTGTTCATCGACAATGGATCCACCGATGGGGCACAGGGCTATTTGGCTGGCCTGCAGGATGTATCGGTCTGGAACGCGCAAGGCAGCTATAAGCGCGCCACCTTTGGTGTCGACTGGGCCAACGCCCTACTGCGCAAATATGGTCACGGGCACTGGTGTCTCGTGGTCGATGCGGATGAGCTTTTTGTTTATCCGTTCTGCGATACGCGTCCGATCCGGGCGCTGACCGATTGGCTCGACAGCTCTCAGATCCGCAGTTTCTCGGCCATGCTGCTGGATATGTATCCCAAAGGTCGTGTGGATGAGGTGCCGTATAAGCCCGGTCAGGACCCCCTTGAGATCACGCAGTGGTTTGACAGCGGCAACTATTCGATCACGCGCAACAAGCGCTATGGTAACTTGTGGATCCAAGGCGGGCCTCGGGCGCGGGTGTTTTTTGCCGACCGCCCCAAACTGGCGCCTGCCCTCAATAAAATCCCTCTGGTCAAGTGGGATCGGCGCTATGCCTACGTCAGCTCCACCCACATGCTTTTGCCGCGCGGGCTCAATCAGGTCTATGAAATCAATGGTGGCGAGAAGGCCAGCGGGATCCTGATGCATACGAAGTTCCTCGACACTTTTCCGGCCAAGGCGGAAGAGGAGTTGAAGCGGCGCGAACATTATGCAGGGTCGGTCGAATACCAGGCCTATGTCAAAGAAGCCGAGAGCAGTCCGGAGCTTTGGTGCAAGTGGAGTGAGAAATACATCAACTGGCGCCAGTTGGAAATTCTTGGCCTCATGTCCAAAGGAAACTGGGCATGAGCAACGTTGGCGTGATCATGTTGGTGCATACGGCCCTCGAGCGGGCCGAGCAGGTCGTGCGCCACTGGACCGCCGCGGGCTGCCCAGTAGTGCTGCATGTAGACCGGCAAGTGAGCAAACAGGTGTTTCAGGAGTTCTGCGCGCGCCTGAAAGACGATCCTCTGGTGCGCTTTTCGCGCCGCCACAGATGTGAATGGGGGACCTGGGGCATTGTGGCCGCCTCTCAAAGCGCGTCTGAATTGATGCTCTCCGAGTTCCCGGATGTGAGCCACATCTATCTGACCTCCGGGTCCTGCCTGCCGTTGCGCCCGGTGAAAGAGCTGCAGACCTACCTCGCGGCCCGGCCCGATATTGATTTCATCGAAAGCGCCACAACCTCGGATGTCCCATGGATCGTTGGGGGTCTCAGCACCGAGCGCTTTACGATGCGGTTTCCCTTCTCCTGGAAACGGCACCGCAAGCTGTTTGATCGCTATGTCCGGCTGCAACGGAAACTGAAGTTGCGACGTCGGATCCCGGCCGGATTGGTCCCCCACATGGGGAGCCAATGGTGGTGCCTTACTCGACGCACTTTGACCGCCATTCTCACGGATGCCGAGAGAGCGCGGTATGACGCGTATTTTCGTCACGTCTGGATCCCGGACGAGAGCTACTATCAAACGCTTGCCCGGCTCCATTCCGACAATATCGAGAGCCGGTCACTGACCCTTTCGAAGTTCGACTATCAGGGCAAACCGCATGTGTTCTATGACGATCACCTGCAACTCTTGCGGCGTTCCGACTGTTTTGTCGCGCGCAAGATCTGGCCGCATGCAGAGCGGCTCTATCAGGCCTTCCTGTGCCCATCGGCCACTGACATCAACCGCACAGAGCCCAATCCGGGCAAGATCGACAGGATTTTTGCCAAAGCGGTGGAGCGTCGCATCCGAGGGCGCAAGGGGCTCTACATGCAGAGCCGCTTTCCCGCCAAAGGAGTCGAAAGCCCGCAGACCTGTGGGCCGTATTCGGTGTTTCAAGGTTTTTCCGAATTGTTTGAGGATTTTGAAAGCTGGCTGGCGCGCGCAACCGGTGCGCGCGTGCATGGCCATCTTTTTGCGCCTGAACGGGCCGAATTCGCGGGGGAGCAGAGGCTGTTCAACGGCTGTCTGAGCGACAGTGCGCTCCTGCGTGATCGAAACCCCCAGAGCTTTCTGTCGAACCTGATCTGGAACACACGCGGCGAGCGGCAGTGTTTCCAATTCGGACCCCATGACACCCAGAGCATCAACTGGTTTATCGCGCAGGACAGCAATGCGCAGATCTCGGTGATCTCTGGGGCATGGTCTGTGTCCCTGTTTAAGACTAACCGAAGCTTTAGCGATCTTAGGCGCGAGGCGGCAAAGCTGCAGCGCATTGAGGCTGAGCATCTCAAGATCTTGCGAGGGCGCTGGACCCATGCCCGGATCCGGGTCTGGAGCATGGCGGAGTTTATCGAGGCGCCGATGGAAAACCTGCAAACCATCGTGGATGAGATCGGTCCCATGTCCCGTAGCCATATCCTAGAAGCGCCGCAGATGGTGGATCTCACAGGGTTTGGCCAGTTCCTGCAAAATCTGAAAAATCAGGGGATGCACCCCTATTTGATGGGGGATTTCCCCGCGCGCTCTGCGCCAAAGCAACCCATGCGCCAGGCGCGCAAAACCTATATCGTGAAGTAATCCCTGATGTCCGCCGATTTCACATCCTTCGTGGTGCTGGCAGAGATGCGCACCGGCTCAAACTTTCTCGAAGCCAATCTGAATGCTCTTAGAGGCGTGAGCTGTCTGGGAGAGGCGTTTAATCCTCATTTCATTGGCTATCCAAACCAAGAGTCCATCCTCGAGGTTTCCAGAGAAGCACGCGATGACGATCCGCATGCGCTCGTGGACGCGATCCACGCGGCGGAGGGGCTGTGCGGCTTTCGCTATTTCCATGACCATGATCCCCGGATCCTTGAGAGGATCCTGAACGACCCGCAGGTTGCCAAGATCATTCTGACCCGGAACCCGCTCGACAGCTATGTATCGTGGAAGATCGCTCGGACGACAGGGCAGTGGAAGCTGACCAATGTAAAGCGGCGCAAGGAGGCCAAGGCGGTCTTTGATGCAGAGGAATTTGGCGCCCATGTGGATGGCCTCCAAGAATTCCAGATCGCTGTCTTGAACCAATTGCAACGCACAGGGCAGACGGCGTTTTATGTCGCTTATGAGGATCTTCAGAGCCTTGAGGTCATGAATGGTTTGGCGACTTGGCTAGGGGTGGATGCGCGGCTCGATGCGCTGGACGACAGTCTAAAACGTCAAAACCCCGCGCCCGTCATTGCCAAGGTCGAAAACCCCGAGGAAATGACCGAGGCCCTTGCGGGGATGGACCGGTTCAACCTCACACGCACGCCGAATTTTGAGCCACGCCGCGGTCCCTCCGTTCCCGGATATGTTGCGGGAGTGGTGACGCCGATCCTCTATATGCCAGTGCGGAATGGGCTTGAGTCTCATGTGAGCGAGTGGATCGGGGGGCTCGACAAAGTCCCGGCCGAAGGGTTGATCACCGGCATGAACCAAAAGCAGCTTCGCCAGTGGCGTTATGCGAATCCGGGGCACCGCAGTTTCACGGTTGTGCGTCACCCATTGGCGCGTGCGCACCATGTGTTCTGTACCAAGATCCTGCCGAATGGGCCCGGAAGCATGAAGCATATCCGCAATACGTTGCGGCGCCAATTTCATCTGGATATTCCGCAAGATGGCATTGATGTTGGCTATTCTCGCGAGAGACACCGTCAGGCGTTTGGGCAGTTTTTGACATTTCTCAAGTCCAACCTTGCGGGCCAGACCGCGATCCGGGTGGATGCACGCTGGGCAAGTCAGGCGCAGAGCATCAGCGGATTTGCTGAGTTGGGTGCGCCGGATCTGATCCTGCGTGAAGAGGATCTTGCAACAGATCTACCGTGGCTTGCGCGCAAGCTGGGTCGGATGTCTCCGGCGGAAGTTCCCCCTGTGCCCGCGGATCAGCCGATCGCACTGGCGGAGATTTACGATGACGCGCTCGAGATCCTGTGCCGGTCGATTTACACCCGCGACTATTTGACGTTCGGTTTTGACAGTTGGTCGCCCAGGATCGAGCGCTAGCGCCTGATCCTGCCCGATCTCGGCGCAGGCCAGTTCGGGTTTTCTACTGCTTGGGTGCGAGGAAACGCGGGACTCAGGCCGCCTGTACAGACTGGCTTTCGGTCAGGATTGTGTACAGGGTCGCTGTATCCGGGTTTGCGCGCAGCTTGGTGCAAAAGCTCTGCTCGCGCAGGGTGCGAGAGACCAGCGCCAATGCTTTCAAGTGTTCCACGCCGGCATCAACGGGCGCCAGAAGCGCAAAAACGATGTCGACGGGTTGGCGATCAACGGCACCGAAATCCAGTGGCTTTTCCAAGGAGACATAGACACCCACCACCCGGTCAATGCCGCTCAGCCGAGCGTGCGGCAGGGCTACGCCATGGCCAACGCCAGTTGGACCCAGGCTTTCGCGGTCCAGCAATGCCTCAACGGTGAGCGATGCCTTCAGGCCATAGGCGGTTTGTGCGACCTCGGCGACTTCCTGAAACAGGCGCTTTTTGCTCGACGCCGCACCGATAACGCGGACGGCCTCCTGCGTGAGGATGTTCGAAATCTGCATTGCCACTGCTCCATTCGGGGTGAAGGGGCCTTATCTTGGCCCCTTCGGAATTCAATCAGGGATCGATCCAGCCGATGTTGCCATCTTCACGCCGATACACCACGTTCAGTCCGTCTTTACCTTCGTTGCGGAACACGAGAACCGGGGAGCCCGCAAGCTCCATCTGCATCACGGCCTCACCGACCGACAGAGACGGGATCTTGGTTTCCATCTCCGCCACGATAATGGGCTGCAGCGAGTCCGGTTCCTGGTCGGATTCCGCTTCTTCAGACGCGAGGATATACGAGCTCGCCCCCATAAGTTCAACCGGCTCGGCGCGATCGCGGTGATGGTCCTTCAGACGCCGCTTGTAACGGCGCAGCTGCTTGTCCATTTTTTCAAGGCAGCTTTCAAAAGACGCATAGATCTCAGTGGCATGGGCTTTGGCCTGACATGTCAGGCCGGTAGACAGGTGCACGATTGCTTCGCAGACAAATTCATGCGCGTTGCGGGAGAAAACGACCTGAGCATCGGTCGGTCGGCCTGCGTATTTCTCCAGAACCGCACTCAACTCAGTCTCTACGTGGGTTTGCAGAGATTCGCCGATGTCGATCTGTTTTCCGCTGACTTTGTAACGCATGTGATCTCCTTTTTGTTTTGCCCGGGTCCGCACAGCACAGTGCGCATGTTCGCACGGTCTATGTCAGGATCGCCAGGAAGGATGGGCACGAAATGCAATGTGCAGAAACCGGGATCCCGAAAGCGGGATCAAAGCGGAGACTGCTGCGGTTTGCACATGTGCCATACTTCAATTCGATGCCAAACCCCGGACGGAGTCAATGGAATTCAGACTGCATTTTTAAGTGTGGGACAACTTATCGGCGAGCCCCTGCCAATGACTCCGCGCGCAAGGGTTATGCCCACGCCCATGCGCCTGCACTGTGGGACTGGCTCTGAGATCAGGAAATCCGGAAGTTGTCGCCGAGGTAGACCCGCCGGACGTTTTCGTTCTCGACCACTTCCGAGGGGCTGCCGGACATCAGGACCTGCCCATCATGCAGGATATAGGCCCGGTCCACGATTTCGAGCGTTTCGCGCACATTGTGGTCCGTAATGAGGACGCCGATGCCGCGGTTCTTCAAGTCTGCAACGAGGTTGCGGATGTCGCCAACAGAGATTGGATCAACACCTGCAAAGGGTTCATCCAGCAGAAGATATTTGGGATCGGCCGCGAGACAGCGCGCGATCTCGACCCGGCGCCGTTCACCACCGGACAGCGCCAGCGCGGGTGCGCGGCGCAGATGCTCGATCGAGAAATCCGACAGCAGCTCTTCTAGGCGCTCGCGACGTTTGTGATCGTCAGAAACGGCAATATCCAGAACTGCCGAGATGTTGTCCTCGACGGAAAGGCCGCGAAAAATCGACATTTCCTGGGGCAGATAGCCGATACCCAGTCGGGCGCGGCGATACATCGGCAGCGAGGTGACATTCTGCCCGTCCAGTGTGACGCGCCCAGCTTCGGGGAAAACCAGCCCGGCAATGGTATAAAAACTCGTGGTCTTGCCCGAGCCGTTTGGCCCCAGCAAGGCCACGACCTCACCGCGGTTCAGTTCCATCGAGACGTCACGGATCACCACACGTTTGCGATAGCTTTTGCGCATCTTCTCAATGCGCAGACCCGACGAGCCGGAGGTGACTTCTAGTTTTGGTTTTGCCATCAGTTGCCGCCACTGCCCGGCAGGGTGGTGCGCACGCGGCCGCTCAGCGTGGCATTCCCGGTGGTCATATTGACCGTCATCTGCTCTGCGCCAAGGGTATTGCCCTGCTGCGTCAAAAGCACATTGCCACGCATCACCACGGTACCACTCTGAATGGTGTAATCCGCCTCGCGCGCCTCGGCAGCATCCTCGCCACTTACGAGCAGAACGTTGCCACGCGCCTCTAGGCGTTCGATCCCATTGCCCTCGGTGCGCCGGACCACAAGCACGTTGTCCGCACTCAGGCGCATTTCGCCCTGGATAATCAGCACATTGCCTGTCAGCAACGCAGAGCCATCTTCTTGATTTACGCTCATATTGTCAGAGGCAATATCAACGGGCTGCGAAGTGTCCGTTTGCAGCACCCCAAAGGAGACGCCTGTCCCCTGCGCCATTGCGGCGGATGGGGCATGCAAGATGCAAATCAAACCAAGAAGAATAACAAATGTCAGTCGTCGCACGGGTTATCTTTCTATTTTTGCAGGATCGTACACCAGCTTTACGCCTTCCGTGAACTCTATATGTACCGGGGCGTTCTTCGAATCCGTGAAGATCCGCATTGTCCCGGCGCTAAAATCGCCCATTGGCCCTTGTGCGGTGACCGGGCCGGGGCTGACCACCTGAAGTCCACTGAGCTCTGCGTTGAGGCGCTCGGACTCCACGCGGGTGCCATCTGCCGTGATAATACGGACATTGCCCACCAGGACGGCAAGGTCTTGGTCCGGTCGAATAGAGCCCCGATCCGAGAGCAATAAGATGCGGCGTCCCTCGGTGGTGAGGATTTCTGCCTCGAGATCACTTGCCGAAGCCCCTTCGCCATCACCGCCCGGAAGCGCTTTCGTTGCAGCAATCGTGATCTCCTGTCCGGTGGCCGTGGTGCCGGTGAAAAACGGAGCAGTAACCTGTTGGCCGCGCAGCCTGTTTTCCAGTTCGATCTCGGCAAACGGGATCGAGGGGTCCGTATTGATGTTGTGTGAGATCAGGAACAATGTCGACAAGAGCGCCAAGGCCGTGAGTGGCAGCGCCACTTTGAGATAAGAGACGACGCGGGAATAGCGATCCATTGCGGTGTCTCCTTTCTCTTGTGTCTTCTATGTCATTGCGTGTCTTCAGGGCAAAGTCACGGCTGGGTGATGTCAGGAATGGGCGAAAATATCGGTGTCTGGCCAGCCGGCCAAATCCAGTCGCGCCCGTGTCGGCAGAAAGTCAAAACAGGCCTGGGCAAGGTCGCTACGCCCCTCGCGCACAAGGCGTTGATCAAGGGCGTCGCGCAATCGGTGCAGATGTAGAACGTCCGAGGCCGCATAATCCATTTGCGCCCGCGTGAGTGTTTCCGCGCCCCAGTCGCTCATTTGCTGCTGTTTGGAGATGTCTTGGCCGAGCAGATCTTGGGTCAGGTTTTTCAACCCGTGACGATCCGTATAGGTGCGCACCAGACGGCTGGCGATCTTGGTGCAATAGACCGGCGCCGCCAGCGCTCCAAAGCGATGGTAGAGTGCCGCGATGTCAAAGCGCCCGTAGTGAAACAGCTTGAGCACATCCGGGTTGGTAAGCATCGCGGTCAGGTTCGGAGCGTCGGTTTGCCCCTTTGCGATCTGCACAAGATGCGCGTCGCCGTCGCCGCTCGACATCTGCACAACGCAGAGACGATCGCGATGCGGGTTGAGCCCCATGGTTTCGCAGTCAATTGCCACCACAGGTCCGAGATCGAGGGAATCTGGCAAATCGTGTTGGTAAAGATGCGTGGCCACGGCGCGGTCCCTGATCGTGCGATGAAAATGGGTTGATGCCGACATAGGCTCTTTGAGGGGCGAACTCAACAGGCAGAGGGCGGCGGATCAAGCTGGACCAGAGCCACTGATGGTTGCCATCGGCGCTGTGTTGGAAGGGTGCGAGAGTTTTGTTGTTGCAAAGATTGACAGCGAATGACGTATCTGTTTTTATTTTACTAGCCGAATTAAATATGTGCATGACCCTCGTTGGCGTGCGCGCGTGGCGATTGGGAGGACATCTATGTTTTTGGGTCTTGACGTGGGGACGTCGGGGCTGCGCGCATTGCTGGCCGATGAGGGCGGCAATGTCATTGGCGTGGCAGATGCGGCGTACGGAGTCTCTCATCCGAAAACCGGGTGGAGCGAACAGGACCCGCAGGACTGGATCACTGCGTGCCAGAGCGCGGTTGCAGAGCTGAGAGGCGAGCATCCAGAAGCCATATCCGCCTTGCGTGGCATCGGCCTCAGCGGCCATATGCATGGCGCAACCCTTCTGGACGCGGATGGCAAGGTTCTGCGCCCCTGTATCCTGTGGAACGATACGCGCTCTGCAATAGAGGCTGCCGAACTCGATGGCACCGAAGGCGTGCGGGATCTGTCAGGGAACATCGTCTTTCCGGGTTTTACCGCGCCAAAGCTGGCTTGGGTCAAAACTCACGAGCCAGACATCTACGCGCAAATCGCCAAGGTTCTCTTGCCGAAGGATTATCTGCGCTTCTGGCTTACTGGTTCCTATATTTCGGACATGTCCGATAGTGCGGGGACATCCTGGCTCGATGTGGGGGCGCGCGACTGGTCGCCGACACTGCTTGAGGCTTCAGGCATGCGCCGCGATCAGATGCCTGATCTGGTCGAAGGCTCGGCAGCCGGCGGGGAGCTGCGCGCGGATCTTCGGGCCGATTGGGGCATCAAGGGCTCTGTGGTTGTGGCAGGTGGCGGTGGAGATAACGCCGTTGCGGCCTGTGGCGCGGGCTGTTTTCGCGAGGGGGAGGGGTTTGTGAGCCTTGGCACTTCCGGCGTGCTCTTGGCAGCCAAGTCGGCCTATAAACCCGACCCAGCATCTGCGGTTCATACCTTCTGTCATGCGGTGCCTCAGACCTGGTATCAGATGGGGGTGATCCTCGCGGCGACCGATTGTCTGAACTGGCTGTCACGCACTTTGGGTCAGACCCCCGCGACCCTCGCGGGGCGCTTGCCAAATGAGGTCAAAGGACCTTCCAGCATTACTTTTTTGCCGTATCTGTCCGGCGAACGCACGCCGCATAATGATGCGCAGATCCGCGCCACACTGGCGGGGCTGGATATAGGCGACGGCCCGGCAGAGCTTACACAGGCAGTGATGGAGGGCGTGGCATTTGCCCTACGCGATTGCCTAGAGGCGCTCAAGGGCACCGACACGTCGTTCACCCGACTGCTGGCAGTCGGTGGCGGCACCCGTTCACCCTACTGGGTCGAGACCCTTGCAACCGTGCTTGGGGTATCGCTCGACATCCCCGACAAAGGCGAATTTGGTGCCGCATTGGGCGCGGCACGTCTGGCTATGACAGCGACCGGCGCCGATCTGGCGACCGTTATGCGCGCGCCGCCCATCTCTCACACTATTGATCCGCGCAGTGATCTCATCGAGGCCTATGATACGTCATATGCCCGGTATCGCGCGCTTTATCCTAACATGAAGGCACTCATGACATGACCACTGGTTTTTTTGGCGATGTTTCCAAGATCACGTTCGAAGGGGCAGACAGCACCAACCCGCTGGCGTTTCGACATTACAATCCCGACGAGGTGATCCTCGGTAAGCGGATGGAAGAGCATCTGCGGTTTGCAACCTGCTACTGGCACAACTTTGTGTGGCCGGGCGGTGATCCGTTTGGTGGTCAGACCTTTGATCGCCCTTGGTTCAAGGACACGATGGACGCCGCCAAGCTCAAGGCCGATGTGGCCTTCGAGATGTTCACGCTGCTGCAGTCGCCCTACTACTGCTTCCACGATGCGGACGTGCGGCCTGAAGGGGCGAATTTTGCGGAAAACACACGCAATCTCAACGAGATCGTCGACTATTTCGCGCAGAAGCAGGAAGAGACCGGCGTGAAGCTTCTCTGGGGCACCGCGAACCTCTTTTCAAACGCCCGCTACATGTCTGGGGCGTCGACCAACCCGGATCCGGACGTCTTTGCGTTTTCGGCGGCGACGATCAAAACCTGCATGGATGCCACCCACCGTTTGGGCGGCGAGAACTATGTGCTCTGGGGCGGTCGCGAAGGCTATGAGACGTTGCTGAACACCGACCTCGCACAGGAAGATCAGCAAATGGGCCGGATGCTCAACATGGTGGTCGAGTATAAGCATAAGATTGGCTTCAAAGGCGCGATCCTTGTGGAACCCAAGCCGCAGGAGCCCTCCAAACATCAGTACGATTACGACGCGGCCACCGTTTACGGTTTCCTCAAGCGTCACGGGCTTGAAAACGAGGTGAAGCTCAATCTCGAACAGGGGCATGCGATTCTTGCGGGCCATTCGTTTGAACACGAAATCGCAACGGCGCAAGCGCTGGGCATTTTTGGCTCTATTGATATGAACCGCAATGATTACCAGTCGGGCTGGGATACAGATCAGTTCCCCAACAACACGCCCGAGGTGGCGCTGGCCTATTACCACATCCTGAAACATGGCGGGTTCACGACAGGGGGCACCAACTTTGATGCCAAGCTGCGCCGTCAGTCCATTGATGCCGAGGATCTCTTGATGGCGCATATCGGCGGCATGGACATCTGTGCGCGTGGCTTCAAGGCGGCTGCGGCTATGATCGAGGACGGTACCTTGGATCAATTTGTTACCGACCGCTATGCAGGCTGGCAGACCGATCCGGCGCAGGACATGCTTGCGGGCAAACTTTCGCTTGATGACATTGCAAAGCGTGTCGAGGCCGAAGATATCAACCCCAAGCCGCGCTCCGGGCGGCAGGAATATCTTGAGAACCTCATCAACCGGTTTGTCTGAATGAAAGATGCGCAGATCGTGGAGCATGGTCTCCATCGTGGACATATGCTGAAGGAAGCTCGACTGCAAAGCGCCGGGCTTTCCATCAGCCTGTTGAACTTTGGGGCCGTGACCCGCGATCTGCGCCTTCTGGAGGAGAACCGTTCGCTGATCCTCGGCTTTCAGGACCCAGCGGACTATCTGCACAACCCAGGCTACCTCGGTGTGATCGCAGGCCGCGTCGCCGGACGGATCAAGAACGCCCGTTTCACACTCGGCAGGCAGAGGTTTCAGCTCAATCCCAACGAGGGCGATACCCTCCTGCACGGTGGTGCCAACGGGCTGTGTCATGTGTTCTGGAACCTTGAGGTCCTGTCAGAAAACACGGCTCGACTGCGCTATCACTCGCCCGAAGGCGAGGGTGGTTTTCCCGGTGCGGCCAAGATAGCCCTCACGGTAACGCTTGAGGCAAAGGCGGTTGTCTATGACCTGACGGCCGAAGTAACGGCGCCAACGCCAATCAGCCTTGCGCAGCACAATTATTACAACCTCATGGGGGGCGCTCAGTCGATCCGGGAGCATCGATTGCAGGTTGATGCCACAAGCTACCTCGGACTGGACGATGCAAATGTTCCAGATGGCAGGCTTTTGGCGCTTGACGGGTGTCACCATGATTTCCGTTTGGGGCGCAGCTTTGCGGAACTTGATCCGCAGACCAAAGGCAGTGACGTGGCCGTGGTGTTTGATGAGTGTCGCGACCCGGAGCAGCCAGTAGCCTCTCTCATTGCGCCGGACGGTCTGCAGATGCGGGTGATCAGCGATCAGCCCTGCGCGCAGATCTACACGGCCAGCGCTCTGCCAGAACAGCCCGGCGCTTTGCCGGGACAGCGGATCGGGTCCGACATGGGCGTCTGTATTGAGCCACAGGGCTATGCCAACGCGGTAAACCTGCCGCAGTTTCCAAGCATGATCGCAACGCCGGAACGGCCCTACCGGCAACGTCTGCGCCTTGAGTTTGGGAGGATCTGATGCGCTGGTTTATATTGCTGACACTCATGGGCGCCTCAGCCACGCAGGCGCAGAGCCGCCCAGATCTTGGCCCGCGCCCAGCGTTTCCCGCCCCGGACATGGCTGCGGTCGAGCTGGGGCAGTTGCTATTTTACGATCCTATCCTGTCTGGCAATCGCAATATCGCCTGTTCCACCTGTCATCACCCACGCCTTGGAACAGGAGATGGGCTATCGCTGGGGTTGGGCGAGGGGGGCATCGGCCTTGGCCCGGACCGAAAACCAGATCCAGCCAACCTGCCCGAGCAACGCATTCCCCGCAATGCGCCGGGGCTCTGGAATCTTGGTGCGCCCGAATTCACGGTGATGTTTCATGACGGGCGGCTCGAGGATCACCCCGATCATCCCGGTGGCATCCGCACCCCCTTGGGAGAAGATATGGTTGCGGGGTTTGATGACGCGCTCGCCGCGCAGGCCATGTTTCCGGTGCTCTCCGCAGACGAGATGGCCGGGCATTATTCAGAAAACGAAGTGGCGCAGGCGGTGCGGCTGGGCCAGCTTTCAACACCGGGCGGGGCCTGGGACAGAATCGCGGCGCGGGTGGAGGCGATTCCGGCCTATCGTGTCGCATTTGACGAGGTCTTGGGCGAGGGCACGCCCATTACCTTTGCCGACATTGGCAATGTTCTTGCCGATTTCATTCGCTTTGAATGGCGCGCGGATATGAGCCCATTTGACGCATACATGCTGGGGCAGGGGGATCTGCCCAAAGCGGCCAAACGCGGGATGGAGCTGTTTTATGGCGCGGCGGACTGTAGCCAGTGCCATACTGGGTGGTTCCAGACGGACCACGGTTTTCACGCCTTGGCCGTGCCTCAGATCGGGCCGGGCAAGGCCGCGCGCTTTGAAACTCATAGTCGGGACGAGGGCCGTATCCGCGTGACGGGCCGAGCGGAGGATGCTTTTGCCTTCCGCACGCCGTCTTTGCGCAATGTGGGTCAAACTGCGCCATATGGGCATTCGGGGGCCTTTGCGACCCTAGAAGACATCGTGTGGCATCATCTGTCGCCAGAGCAATCCTTGAGCAGCTATTCCAAATCGCAAGCCGTACTACCCCAACTGGAAGGCGCCCAGGACTGGACGATCCAGGACAACGCGGCAGAGCGCGCCGCGTTGATAGCCGCTGTGGATCTCGACCCGGTCTCGCTTACGGCCGCGGAAGTGGCTGACATTGTTGCCTTCTTGCACGCGCTCACCGATGAAGAGGCCGCAAAGGGGCGTCTTGGCGTTCCCGCAGAAGTCCCAAGTGGCTTGCCCGTAGATCAGTGAGCTGTGAGATCCGCAGCGCTTTTCTTGATCACAAAAGCCATTCAACCGGCAGCACGCCAATTACCGCGATTGCAATCTGCTGGAACCAGGTGGCGCCGGGCTCTTCCTGGTAGATCAATGTCTCGCCATCTTCGATTGGCTCGCGCCATATCATCTTGCCTTTGGGTGTCAGCGCCGGTTGATAGGACACCGTCAGGAGTGGGCCGTCAAAGCCTGCGCTGACCTGCCCGGCGAGCGTCGGACTTTCGATGAGAAACCCCATCTCGCAATTCAGGGTGGCCGAGCGCGGATCAAAGTTGAAAGAGCCGATAAAAACGCGGTCACCGTCGACGGCAAAGGTCTTGGCGTGCAGGCTCGCCCCCGAAAGACCAAAGGGTTTGAGTTGCCGGTTGGCGTCAGCCGACAGCTGAGCGCGCAGTTTCAACTCGTAGAGCGAAACATCCGCTTCCAGCAGCGCGCGGCGGTACCGCGTGTAGCCAGAATGCACCATCAAGACATCCGTGGTGTTCATCGCATTGGTCAACACACGCACATCCACGCCAGCAGCCGCCAAATCGGTGAGGTACTCCGTTCCCCGCCGCCCGGGTACAAAATAGGCCGAAACTAGATCCAAGCGGGTCTCGACCTGGCCGAGGATCTCGCCCAGACGAGTGATCATCAACTGATCTGATGTCGCGCTGCCCTGACCTTTCACAGGGTCATCGGCCACCACGCGAACATTGGTCCACTCCATCGGCATCTCACCACGCGCGAATTTATCTGCACTGTTTTGCAGATCGCCCATAAGGCTTTGAGCCTCTGGTGTGGCCATCACCTCTGATACGCGTTGTTCAAAGGCAATCAGGTCCCCATCGGATGATACGATCGACTCAAGCGCAAAAACGGAGGGGCTGTTCCAGTAGTCATCAAAGACTGTGGCCGTTTCCGGCACCACTTTGCCCGCAGCCAGCGCATCCATGTCGATATAAAATGCATCCCGCTGCACGTCGAAGTACTCGTCGCCAATGTTGCGCCCGCCAATGATCGCAACCGCCCCGTCCACGATAAGGGACTTGTTGTGCATTCTCCGGTTCATACGAAAGAAATCAAAGCTGTAGCCCAAGAGCTTTGGGCGCCGGATCGTTGAGGGGTTGAACAGTCGGATTTCGAAATTGGGTTGCGCGTTGAGCGTAGCCATTGTTGCGTCAAGCCCAGGCACGCCGTTATCGTCCAGCAGAAGTCGGACCCGCACGCCCCGCAGCGCCGCGTTGCGCAATTCCTCTAGCAGGAGAACCCCGGAGGTGTCGTCGTGCCAAATGTAGTATTGCGCGTCGATCGAGGCTTCGGCGCGACGGATCAGTTCGACCCGGCTTGCAAGCGCATCCGTCCCGCTGCGCAGCGGGATGATCCCTGACTGGCCGACATGCGCCGCGCTCAGATCTGCAACTGTCGCCCCGATCGAAGTCTGATCGCTCGCCGGAAGGGCCGAGCTGATCTCGCGATTGGAAATGTCGGGCAAAGGAAAAAGAAGCCGTGCGAGCATCACAAATGCCGCAAGCGTAAGGCCAATCAAAGCCAGTGTTTTTAAGAACCGCATCATCCTCGCATGCTAGCACCTAACCACTGCGCTGCAGCGGGAAAATCTTGCCACATGTCTCATGTGCAAACCGGTGTAGACATTGAGCCGCATAAGCCAGCCTGAAGGGGACTGGATGGAAAGTGCACTACCGCTTCTGTCAAATTTGTTGTCTGCTGGCCGTGGTCCACGGGACCAGAGGGGGGCACGTCAACGCAGAGGGCGGAAGGATCGCAGCCTCTGAGCGCGCGCATTGAGGGGAGTGATAAAACTCTAGCGCGCCGTTTTCGCCGCCTTGTTGCGCCCAATCGCGTCCGATTTAAACGTCGCGAGAGGTATATTTTGCATGAGGAAATACTCTTGATATGACTTTTCTAATCCTGCTCGTGCTTTTGGCCTTTGCGCTTTATTCCTTGTTCAGCAAGCGGATAGATCGCAGTGTTCTGACCCTGCCTATCTTGTTTACAGGGCTTGGGTTTTTGCTCTCAAAGCCGCTCAGTGAGGTGATCCCCGCCGGGCTTATTCACGAAGGCAAAGCAGGGCTTGCGGAGGTGACGTTGATCCTCGTGCTGTTTTCCGATGCCAGCCACGTGCGATTGCGCAGCCTGGCACGGGGCTGGCAGTATCCGACACGGATGCTGGTGATCGGGTTGCCGCTCACCATTGCCTCGGGCACGGCGGTTGCATTCTGGCTCAACCCCAGTTCCGGGCTCGCCGTCGCGCTCCTGACGGCTGCAGTCTTGACGCCGACCGACGCGGCCTTGGGGCAGGCGGTTGTGAACAGCCCGGATGTCCCGGACCGTCTCGCACAGACGATCAATGTCGAAAGCGGCCTCAATGATGGGCTGGTGCTTCCCTTTGTGCTGACGGGGGCGATACTTGCTTCGGGTTTTGCGGGCGAGGCGCATACCGGGGGGCTCGTTCTTGAGGCGCTCATCGAAGTGATCCTTGGGCCTCTGGCGGGGATTGCGGTTGGCTGGGTTGCGGCGCGGGCGATGGATTGGGCGCAGAACCGTGACCTCATGCAGGAGGCGGCGGGCGCAGTCGTGTTTCTGGTCACAGCCTTTGCAGCCTATCTGTTTGCGGTTCTGATCCACGGAAACGGTTTTATCGCGGCATTTGTCGCGGGCATGGTGTTTGGCAACAGCTATCGTCACAACATTCATTTCATAAGCGAGTTCATGGAGGGCGCAGGACAGTTGCTCACGATGGCCGCCTTTCTGGTGTTCGGCGCATTCCTGTTGCCAGACGGGCTGGCTCATGCGGGCGTCTCCACTTTGGTCTTGGCGCTCTTGTTTTTGACGGTAGTTCGCATGGGGCCGATCCTGCTGTCGCTCATCGGAAGCGGCCTTCCCACACGCGAGAAACTATTTCTGGGCTGGTTTGGCCCGCGCGGCCTCGCTTCGATCCTGTTCACACTGTTGATGATGGATCAGTTCGACATCCCAAATGAGGAGGAGCTGCTCGCCTGTGTTTCTCTGACGGTCGGACTGTCGATCCTCCTGCATGGTATCACATCCACGCCGCTTGCCAGTTGGATCAGTCAGGAGGGCAAGCGCAACACATGAGAGCGCCGCACCTTGCGCTGGTGCTTCTGGGCAAGGAGGATTGCCCCCCCCCGCCCAGAAGGTAATTTAAGCAGTCTCCACGCTCGCCACGCGATTTGCCGAAGCATTCAGAAGGTGCTGTGTGTAATCATGGGCGGTTTTGCCAGCGCGCATGTCGTCGATGCTGAGAATCTCCATGATCTCGCCGTTGCGCATCACCGCAGCCGTACTGCACATATGCGCAACCACAGCAAGATCATGCGATACCATTACATAGGTGAGGTCATGCTCGGCCTGTAGATCCTTCAGGAGATTGAGGATTTCGGCCTGCACGGACACATCAAGCGCCGATGTGGGCTCATCCAGCAGTAGGATCTTGGGGTTCGGCGCAAGCGCACGCGCGATCGCAACCCGTTGCCGCTGCCCACCCGAGAGCTGGTGCGGGTAGCGAAAGCGAAATGCCGGGCCAAGGCCCACGTCCTTCAGCAGCTGATCCACTCGGTCGTTGATGTCCTTGAACCCATGCAGACGCAGCGTTTCCGACAGCACTTGATCGACAGATTGGCGTGGATGCAGCGAGGCATAGGGATCCTGAAATACCATCTGCACAGTCTTATAGAAGGTCCGGTCGCGTTTGCCCGCGAGGGGGTGGGCCGCCACCGTCATTTCGCCTTCCCAATAGGGCGCAAGGCCGGTGATCGCCTTTAGGATCGTGGACTTGCCGGACCCTGATTCCCCCACAAGGCCAAAGCTCGCGCCGCTATCTACCGAGAACGACGCATTCTTGACGGCATGAAAGAGATTGTGACTGTCCCCAAAGTAGACGTTCAACCCCTTGATATCGATGGCTGTTCTCATGGCCTGCCCTCTACGCTTGCAGTGTCGCGCCATTGGGGGTCGCGATTCAGCACCTGAAGCCGTGGCTTGGGGTGATCGAACCGCGGCAAAGATCCCAAAAGCCCCTGAGTATAAGGGTGTTTGGCCTCGTGCAGCTTGTCAGCGTCGCAGACCTCGATGATGCGCCCCGCATACATGATGAGCACGCGGTCACAGAACTGCGACACCAGATTGAGATCGTGACTGATGAAAATCAGCCCCATGCCTCGCTCGCGCACAAGCTTGTCCATGATCGACAAAACCTGCCCCTGCACGGAGACATCCAGGGCCGAAGTCGGTTCATCCGCGATCAGGATTTCCGGGTTCGGGATCAGCATCATCGCGATCATGATGCGCTGGCCCATACCGCCCGACATCTCGTGCGGATAGGCCTTCATCACCCGTTCCGGGTCACGGATCGACACCGCCTCCAGCATCTCGATGGCCTTGGTGCGGGCCTCTGCCCTGCTGGCCCTGGCATGCAATCGGTAGGCCTCGATGATCTGATCGCCCACCGTGACAACCGGATTGAGCGAGAACTTCGGATCCTGCATCACCATGGAAATCTTCTCGCCCCGCACCTTGCGCATGTCACGCTCGGACAGGTCCAGAAGATTGGTGTCATGCAGGTTGATATGGCCCGCCTCGACAATGCCGGGTTTGCGGATCAGACGCAGGATCGCGCGCCCGGTCATGGATTTGCCGGACCCGCTTTCCCCCACAATGCCAAGCCGTTCCTTCCCGAGCGAAAAGCTCACCCCGCGTACCGCATCGAACATGCCGCTGCGGGTCGGAAACTTCACCCAGAGGTTTTCAATATCCAGAAGCGTCGTCATGAGGTGCTATCCTTTGGATCAAGCACATCGCGCAGACCATCCCCCAACAGGTTGAAGGCCAGCGAAACAGCAAAAATGGCAAGACCGGGCATGGTGGCGACCCACCAGTAGTCCAGAATGAAGCGGCGCCCCTCGGAGATCATCGCGCCCCATTCCGGGCTTGGAGGTTGTGCGCCAAGGCCCAGAAAGCCAAGTCCCGCAGCCGCCAGAATGATCCCCGCCATATCCAGCGTCACCCGCACGATCAGCGAACTGATACAGAGCGGCCAGATATGTTTGGTGATGATCAGGAGCGGCCCCGCCCCTTGCAGACGGATCGCGCTGATGAAATCCGACGAACGGATGGTGAGCGTCTCGGCCCGTGCCAGACGCGCGTAGGGGGGCCAGGCCGTGAGTGAAATCGCCAGCACTGCGTTCTCAATCCCGGCTCCCAGCGCCGCCACAAAGGCCAGCGCCAGCACAAGGCGTGGGAACGCAAGGAAAATATCCGTCACCCGCATCAGCATGATGTCGACCCAGCCGCCCACGTAGCCGGAGACCGTTCCGACCAACAACCCGACGATGGGCGCGATCATGGCGACAAGTGCGACGATGTAGAGCGTGATCCGTGCGCCCCAGATGAGGCGGCTCAGGATGTCCCGCCCCAGCGAGTCGGTGCCGAGGATATGCCCCTCGGTGCCCAAGGGCTGAAGCCGATTGCCAAGATCCTGATAGTAGGGATCATGGGGCGCAAGCAGCGGTGCAAAGATTGCAACGGCGACGAGCAGAACGATGATTGCCAGCCCCCCCATCGCCATATGGTTGGACCGTAAGGTTAGCCAGCCTTTGTAATAGGCGGCCAGCCTGGCCTGACGGCGCGACGTTGGCGTATCCGTCAAGAGCCACTCTCGAAGTGTCATGGTCTGGCTGCTCATTTCGACCTCGGATCAAAGACTCTGTAGAGGAGGTCGGAAAAAACGTTCAGTACGATGAACACGAGGCCGACGACCACGGTGCCACCAAGCACGGCGTTCATGTCAGCCGACAACAATGCCGTGGTGATGTAGTTGCCGATCCCCGGCCAGGAAAAGATGATCTCCGTCAGCACCGATCCCTCAAGGAGGTTCGCATAAGAGAGCGCGATCACGGTGATGAGCTGCACGCGGATATTCTTGAACGCATGGTTCATGACCACCGCCCATTCGCTCATGCCTTTGACGCGGGCTGTGGTGATGTACTCGGCCGAAAGCTGTTCCAGCATGAACGAACGCGTCATGCGGCTGATGTAGGCCAAGGAGTAGTATCCCAGCAGAGAGGCGGGCAGGATGATATGGGAAAACGCATCCCAGAAGGCGCCCCAGTCGCCTGCAATGATCGAATCCACAAGGATCATGCCCGTTACGGAGGGGATCATGTCCTCGTAAAAGATGCCCTGCCGCCCCGGTCCGCCGACCCAGCCGAGCATGCCATAAAAGAGCAAAAGCCCCATCAGGCCCAGCCAGAAGATCGGCATTGAATAGCCCACCAGTGCCACCACGCGGGCGATCTGATCCACCCAACTGCCACGGCGCACCGCGGCGATGACCCCCAGCGGCACCCCGAGGACGCAGCCAAAGATAATGCCAATCGTCGCAAGCTCAAAGGTGGCAGGAAACACGCGTGCGATGTCCTCGGACACCGGGCGCGCAGTCAGAAGCGATTTTCCAAAGTCACCCTGCAGGACATCGCCAACGTAATAGAAAAACTGTATGATCAATGGTTTATCGAGCCCAAGCTCCAGATAAACCGCATTGTATTGCTCTTCGCTGGCGCGTTCGCCAACCACCGCCAGAACCGGGTCAATCGGCATGACCCGCCCGATCAGGAAGGTGACGAACAAGAGCCCCAGCATGGTGATTGAAACGGAAAGCAGGGTGATCCCCATGCTTCTTGCCCAAGGGGGAAGAGGCAGCCAAGGCTGCCTCTTCGGGACGTTGCTGTAAAACGCCATCTTACTTGGTCACGTCCCAGTAAGCGGCTGCGGTGATCGCGCCACCAAGGTTCAGACCCTCGACCTTTTCGCTGATGCCAGCCTGTTCAACCAGCTGGAACATCACGGCAAAAGGCGCGGTATCGCGGAACTCGGCCTGGATCTCGTGATACATGTCTGCACGTTTCACCGTATCGCCTTCGACCACGGCTGCGGCGACTTTGTCGGTCAGCCCTGCAGTGTCCCAACCGTTGCGCCACGCCAGAAGGCCCGTTGCATTGGCCGCGTCAGAGTTGTCGGGGTTATAGGCAAATGTGCCCGCGTTGGTCTGAGGATCGGGATAATCCGGACCCCAGGCGCCAAGGTAGATGTCCAGTTCCCGCGCGCGGTACTTGCCCAGAACCTGCTTGCCGGTGCCGACCTCGAGGTTCAACTTGATGCCTGCCTGCGCAAAGGTGTTTTGCAGCGATTGGGCGATCTCCAGACGCTCTTGCGCCTCGCGCACACCAACCGTCAGCTCCAGCCCTTCGGGCACACCGGCCTCTGCCAGCAGTTCCTTGGCTTTCTCGATATTGAGCGAGAAGGGGTTTTCATCCACGGCACCCAGATAGGTCTTTGGCAGGAAGTTCTGGTGCTTCACATACCAGTTCTTGAGGAAGCTGTTTTCCATGCCGTCATAGTCGATCAGATACTTCAGCGCCTGACGGACCTGCGGCTTGGAGAGCTCGGGATGCTTTTGGTTGAAGGACACATACATCAGGCGACCGCGCATCTCGCGCTGCACTTCGACGCCGTCGATACCTGCCAGGCCGTCCACATCCGCAGGCGTCAAGTCACGAGCCACGTCAATATCGCCGCGCTCCAGCATCAGCCGCTGGGTCGCACTTTCCTGAACGTGACGCACGATCACGCGCTGCATCGCCGGGGCGCCTTCATAGTAGTCTGGGTTTGCGGTCAGCGTGACGCTTTCCTTGGGCTTCCAAGAGGCCAGCTTGTAGGGGCCGGAGCCGGCGGAGTTGGTCATCAGCCACTCGTTGCCGAGGTCGCCGTCCTTGTCGTGCTCCATCACCAGTTTTTCGTCGACGATTGCGCCCAAGGTCGCTGTCAGGCAGTTCAGCACAAAGGAGGTCGCATAGCGTTTGTCGGTCGTGATCGACACGGTGTTGCCATCGACGGTGATCATCTCATCGACGTTTTCCGGAGTGAACCCAAACTGTGTCAGGATGAACGACGGCGTTTTGTTGAGCTTGATCACGCGGCGCAGCGAGAAGGCCGCATCTTCGGCCCGAACCGGGTTGCCAGAGTGGAACTTCACGCCCTCGCGCATGGTGAAGGTGATGGTTTTGCCATCTTCTGAGACGGTCCAGCTTTCGGCCAGATCGGGCTGATAGCCTGCCTCAAGGTTGGAGGGGTCGAAATTCACCAGCTTGCCGTACATGTTGCGGATCACATCCGCTCCCGCAAATTCAAAGCTTTGTGCCGGATCCAGCGTGGTGATGTCGTCGATACGGTTGGCGATGACCAGCATATTGTCCGGTGTCGCGGCGATCGTCGGCAGGGCGGTCACACCCAGCGCGAGCCCAAGTGCAGCAGAGCCGATTAGTTTGGAAAAAGCGTTCATTTAATGAACTCCCTGTTTTTGATTTGATTATAAACGCCGGTTTTTGCCCGGCTTTTGGTTATTCTCCCCAGGTCTTGCCCAGGACTCGGAGCCAGTTTTCATGGCAGAGTTTCTTCATCAAAGCATCGTCATAGCCGCGGTCCCGCATCGCGCGGCGCAACGCCGGCAGGCCTGCGATCGTGCCGATCTCGGCGGGTACCGTTGCCCCGTCGAAATCCGAGCCCATGCCGACCCGATCCTCGCCAACCTCTGCGATGAGGTAATCGAGATGATCCAACATGCGTGAGATCGGTGTGTTCTCGTCCATGCGTCCGTCTTCGCGCAGGAAGGCCACCGCAAAATTCAGCCCGACCATGCCGTCACTGTCCCGGATCGCATGCAACTGGCGGTCGGTCAGGTTGCGACTGTGCCGGGTGAGCGCCACCGCGTTCGAGTGGGTCGCCACCAAAGGCGCATCACTGACGCGGGCCACATCCCAGAAACCGGCTTCCGTCATGTGCGAGAGATCGACCATAATCCGCATATCATTGCAGCGTTTGATCAGGCGAAACCCATCTTCTGTCAGGCCCTCGCCCGTGTCCCCGGTGGAGGGATAGCGAAACGGAACCCCATGGCCAAAGCGGGTTGGGCGGCTCCAGACCGGCCCAAGAGAGCGCAGCCCCGCGCCGTGCAGGACGTCAAGCGTGTGGAAATCACGGTCGATTGCCTCTGCACCTTCCATATGCATGACGGCGGCCATCAGACCTTGTTCCATCGCCGTGCGAATTTCTGCGGTCGAGCGGCAAATCCGTAGCGCGCCCTGCCTTTCGAGCTCGATCAGGAGAGCGGCCTGGGACAGGGCAACCTTGATGGCGTCGTGCCACGTAACCTGCTCGGGAAGCGGCAGGTCATAGGTGTCCTTCATCATCTCTTCGTCATGGGAGACCGACTCTTCGCCGGGCACAAAGATGGCGAAGAATCCGCCGCCGAACCCACCGGCCTTGGCTTTATCAACGTCAATCTGGCGGCCTCCGCTGCCAAAAACCCCCGCCTGGTCCATTCCTACATCTTTATTGTGAAGGCGCAGCAGCAGGTCGTTGTGACCATCGAAAATAAGCGGAGTGTTCATTATTCAGCCAGTAAATTTGATCCCCGACGTCCGGTATTCCCGTGCTTCGGGAAGCCGTCGGCGCAATGTGATCGGTAACTCTAGGTAAAGCCTGCGCCAAGTTTGTTCACTTGGCAAGTATGTAGCGGGAAAAGATCCGGCTTTTTGGTTCAAGGCGCGGTCGCGCGCTCATGAGGTCGGCAGGCCAAGGGCAACAGAGGCACACGGCGCATCTGCTGCACCACGACAGATCAAGAGCCCTGCCGATCATCTTCTGTAGACAGGGTTTTTTTCGTAGATGTAGTAAGGTCTCCATCACCGGCTCCAAGCTGGCACACGCATCTTTAAGGATCGATCCCGATGAAAGCCGTCCTCTATGAGACCTTTAAGGAGTTGCCAAAACTGGTGACGGTCGAGGATCCCACCCCGGATCCGGATGGCGTGGTGATCAAGGTCGAGGCCACCGGGCTCTGCCGCTCAGACTGGC
This sequence comes from Epibacterium sp. HA2-3, assembly GCF_055693725.2. Lineage (NCBI taxonomy): Bacteria > Pseudomonadati > Pseudomonadota > Alphaproteobacteria > Rhodobacterales > Roseobacteraceae > Epibacterium > Epibacterium sp. HA2-3. Next base: position 42,621 of record NZ_CM172490.1, read on the forward strand.
ATGGCTGGATGGGGCATGACAGCGACATCGTGCTACCGCATGTGCCCGGCCATGAATTTGCAGGTGTGATTGTGGCCTTGGGGAAGAATGTCCGCAACTGGACGGTTGGGGATCGCGTGACCGTGCCATTCATCTCTGGATGCGGAGCCTGTTCGGAGTGTCACGCCGGCCACCAGCAGGTTTGCCACAACCAGCAACAGCCGGGATTTACCCATTGGGGGTCTTTTGCGGAATATGTGGGGGTCCGTCAGGCCGATCTGAACCTCGTGGCGCTGCCACAGGAAATGGATTTTGCCACCGCAGCAAGCCTTGGGTGCCGCTTTGCCACCTCCTTTCGCGCAGTGGTCGATCAGGCCCAAACGCGGGCCGGACAATGGGTTGCGGTGCATGGATGCGGTGGCGTGGGATTGTCTGCGGTGATGATTGCTCAGGCGGTTGGCGCCAATGTGATCGCTATTGATATCGACGACGAAAAACTCAATCTCGCCCAAGAACTCGGAGCCGTTGCGACTATCAATGGTGCGCGCGTGGCCGATGTCCCAGAGGCGGTGATCGACCTCAGCAGAGGCGGCGCGCATGTCTCGCTGGATGCACTGGGCCACCCGGTGACCTGCTTCAACTCGATCCAGAACCTGCGCCCTCGCGGCAAACACGTGCAGGTGGGCTTGATGCTCGCAGAGCACAGCACGCCGTCGGTGCCGATGGCGAAAGTCATTGCAAAAGAGTTGGAGATCCTCGGATCCCACGGCATGCAAGCGCATCGGTACGACGCCATGCTGGATATGATCGCATCCGGAAAACTTGATCCCAGGCGGCTTGTGGGGCGTGAAATCAGCCTCGATGCGGCCCCCTCCGCCCTTGTGAAGATGGATCAGTTCCAATCGATCGGCGCGACGGTTATCACCACCTTCTGAATCTCGCATCGTCTGTGGATGTATTCATGCCCACCCGCAGGAGATAGACTGTTCTAAAACGGAGAGCGCGCGCTCCGACATCAAGGCCATGAGGGGCGAAGCATATGCAGGACTGGGATGCGGTCGTGATTGGAGGCGGTCCGGCTGGATTGATGGCAGCAGGGGAGGTCGCGCGTCAGGGCCATCGGGTGCTCTTGGTGGAGGCCAAGCCGTCGCCTGCGCGCAAGTTTCTGATGGCCGGAAAATCCGGTCTAAACCTGACCAAAGACGAACCCTTTGAGGATTTGCTGGCGCAGTATGGCGACTCGGCTGTGTGGCTGGCACCGATGATCAAGGCGTTTGACGCTGCGGCTGTGCAAGACTGGGCGCGCGGGCTCGGGCAGGAGCTTTTTACCGGGTCGACGGGACGGGTGTTTCCCACGGTCATGAAGGGCTCTCCCTTGTTGCGGGCGTGGCTTCAGGATCTGGACACACATCGCGTTACCCGGCAACTCGGCTGGCGCTGGACAGGTTGGCAGCAGGACGGGCAGCTGTTGTTCGGTACGGCTGCAGGCCCAGAAGTCGTGACATCCCGCGCCACCATACTGGCGCTTGGTGGTGCGAGCTGGGCACGGCTTGGTTCGGATGGCGCCTGGGCGGCCCTATTGGCGTCGCGCGGCGTCGCCTTGGCACCGTTTCAACCGTCGAACGCTGCCCTTTCGGTCGCCTGGAGTGATCACATGACGCCGCATTTTGGCGCAGCACTCAAGGCAGTGGCCTGGCAGGCAGGCGCATTGCAGGCCCGTGGTGAGGCGACCCTGTCGCAACGCGGGCTCGAAGGCGGTGGGCTTTACACGTTGACCCCAGCTCTGCGCGAAGGGCAGCCGCTTTTTGTCGACTTGTCGCCGGACCTCAACGAGGGTGATCTTGCCCGGCGGCTCGCGAAACCGCGTGGCAAGACGAGCTGGTCGAACCACATGCGCCGCACGCTAAAGCTTGCGACGGTGAAAATGGCACTATTGCAAGAGTTTGGCCGCCCGCTGCCGCAGGATTCAGAGAGCCTGGCCCGTCTCATCAAACACTTGCCCGTGCGCCATGCAGGGCTGCGTCCGATGGACGAGGCAATCTCGACGGCTGGCGGCGTACGCCGCGATGCCTTGGATGACGGCCTTATGCTAAAGGCGATCCCCGGCACGTTTTGCGCCGGAGAGATGCTTGATTGGGATGCGCCTACGGGAGGGTATCTCTTGACTGCCTGCTTTGCGACCGGCCGTTGGGCAGGGCAAGCGGCGGCGCGCTACTTGGCGAGTTCCGCCACGCGCTGAAATGCCGGTCGCGCGCGCATGCGCTTGCCATAGTCCAGCACCGCATCGCCTTCGACGTCAAATTTCGCGCCACGCGCCCAGTTGAGGCAATGCGTCATCAAGACATCTGCGATCGTGAACTGATCGCCAGCGACAAATTCCCCGCTGAGCTGCGCGTTGATGCGTTTGATGGAATTGGCGAATTCCCACCTGAGGGAGTCTTTGATCTCTGGCACCCGGCGGTCTTCGGGCAGAATGAAGCTGTGACGCGCTGCCGTCCAGAGGATCGCGTCCATCTCGTCGATCACCATATTGGTGATGGCGTCCTGTCTTGCGCGCGCCAAAGTGCCTGCAGGTGCGGTCAGAGCGCCATGTTTGTCGGCCAGATAGGTGATGATCGCCACAGAATCGGTGATGCTCTCGCCGTCCTCAACCAGCGCCGGGACCTTGCCCGAAGGATTGGCAGCGCGCGCCTCCGCGCTTTGGGGTTGTGCCGGGACCAGATCGTAGCTCTGCCCCAGCTCCTCGAGAGTCCACAACACCCGGAACGCGCGGGTCTTGGGAACGCCAATCACTTGATACATTGGAAATCTCCTCGTTTGTTGCCGCGCAGGGTTGCCGCCAATCCAAGAGAGGTCAAGCATCAGCTTGAGGTGCGCTCAACGTGCGCGGGCGAGCATCGCAAGCCGGATCATCGCGCGCTCCGTCAACGCAAGGGCAGGTGCGCTTTGCCCGGCGGAGCGCAATTGCAAGTCGGTGTCGGTCAGAATCGTCAGCGCGTTTTGCAACTTCTGCGCCCCCCAGCCCTGTGCCTGCCGCAGCATGCGATCGCGGCGCTTGCCATAGAGCGGCGGACGCAGGCCTCCGATGCCTTGGGCAGCGCCTCCGGGATGGGCGGCAATGGTATAGAGCGTGCGAAAATGACGAGTCGCCCCGATGCAGAGCGTCACCGCATTGGTGCCCTGCGCCTGCAGCCTTCGCAGGACCGGACCGATGTCGGCACTGCGCCCCTCAGCCACCACATTGAGGAGATCGTCGAGCGCCGCCTCTGTGGATTGCGGGGCCACGGCGTCGATGTCCTCCAGCGTCAACGGGCTGTTATCGCCATGTTTGTAGAGGCTCAGTTTCTCGATCATTCGGGAAAAATCGCCGGGGCCAATGTCATTGGCGATATCCGCGAGCGCAGACATGCTGTCGCCCGGCACATCCCGTACGCCTGCTTCACTCAGGATTCGCTCAATTTCTGCACGCGAGGGAGGATCGTCATAGATGCCGGTCGCATAGGCATTGGTATGAGTTTCAAACGCCTTGCGCAGTTTGGATGACGCCTTGAGCTGACCTGCTGTCACCACGATCTGCGCATCACCGGGTTGCCAGGCCTCGAGCGCGGTGGTGATCGCCGGGGTCGCAGAATCATTGGCATCCTCGACAAACACGGCGCGAATGCCGGGAAAGAAACCGACCGCCTTGACCGCGTCCAGAAGCTGCGCGGGATCCTTGCGCAGATCGCTTGCGGGCATCCGCGTGAGGCGCATCTCCTCCTCCGCACCCGGTCCGAGGAGCGCAGCCAGCATCTGCTGGCGCTTGAGCGAGACGCGCATGGCGTCCGCACCGTAGATCAACAGCCCGGTCTTGCCGGGGTCGGGACGGGCGAAATAGCCCTCGGCCTCGCGCGGGCTGAGTTTCATGAGTCTTCGGGACGGCCCAATCCGGGCACCGCATAGAGGCGGGTCACAATCTGATCCGCCAGAATCACCATCAGTCGCTCATGCGCATCGGTTTCCCCCGCCTGCGTCTGAACTGTTGTGCCGCTCGCCGAATAGCCAGAGAAGTTTTCGACCTCGCCGCTGGCAACAATCTGCCCGTCCGAGAGGCGCACGAGGTTGTAACCAGCGGTGCCGGTCAGGGAATAGCGGGTGATGCTGCCTTCTGCAGTGATCGCTTGGCCCACCTCTTTGGTGTCGAGCGTCAGGTCCATCCGATACGCAGGGGCGCCCGCGCGCCCAAGCCGAGTTTCGAGCCTGCGCACAAAGTAATAGGCGTCACTGTCGCGTGGCGCGCCGATGGTTTCGGGGGACTGAAACGCGATTTGGTCACGCAGCGCGGTGCCAGCCCCATCCGGGCCATAAACAGGCTCAAACCCGCAGGCAGAAAGGCTGGCGCCAAGAGGCAGCGCCAGCGTGAGCTTCAAGAATTTGCGTCGATCAGGCAACAACATTTACGATCCGCCCCGGCACCACGATCACCTTTTTGGGTGCGGCACCTTCCAGCACCCGTTGCACAGCTTCGTGGGCCAGCGCGAGTTTTTCAACCTCTGCCTTATCGAGATCCTTCGCCACGGTGATCTCACCGCGCCGTTTGCCATTCACCTGAATGGGCAGGGTGACGCTGTCTTCGACGAGCATCGACTCGTCCGCCACAGGCCAAGCTGCGTTGGCAATCAGGCCCTCGCCACCTTGATGCGCCCAGATATCCTCGGCAAGGTGCGGCGTCATCGGCGACATCAGCTGCGCCAGAGTCTTGATGGCCTGTTTTTGCACGGCGGCGCTCGCCTTGGATTTCGACAGCGTATTTGTAAAGCCATAGAGCTTTGCAATGGCGGCATTAAAACCAAAACTTTCAACACCGAGCGTCACGTCACGGATCGCCTTGTGCATCTCGCGCAATAGCTCCTCGTCGCCTTCGCCCTTGGCATCCGGGTCCATCTCGCCAATGCGGTCACAGAGGTTCCAGACCCGATTGAGGTGCTTGTAGGCCGCTTCGGCGCCAGAGGCCGTCCATTCCACATCCCGTTCGGGCGGCGAATCGGACAGAACAAACCAGCGCGCGGTATCAGCGCCGTAGGTGGAGATGATCGCCAGTGGATCGACCACATTGTTCTTGGACTTAGACATCTTGGCAGAGGGGATCACCTTGATCCGCTCGCCGGTCTCCTTGACGAAGACGCCGCCGTCGCGCTCCTCGACCTCGCTCGGGTAATGATAGATCGCGCGGCCGTTGTCGTCTTTGCGCTCGGCATTCTCATATATCGCATGAGTCACCATGCCTTGTGTAAAGAGCGCGTCAAACGGCTCTTTGGCGCTCTCGGGGAGGTGGCCGCAGATCTGCATCGCGCGGGCAAAGAACCGCGAGTAGAGCAGGTGGAGAATCGCATGCTCGATGCCGCCGATATATTGATCGACGTTCATCCAATAGTTTGCCGCGTCCAGATCGGTCGGTGTTTCCGCGCGCGGTGCGGTGAAACGGGCAAAATACCAGCTCGAGTCCACAAAGGTGTCCATCGTGTCCGTTTCGCGCTGGGCGGGCTTGCCACAGTTGGGGCAGGCACAGTTGCGCCAGCTCGGGTGACGGTCGAGCGGATTACCCGGCACCGAGAAGTCAATCGCCTTGCCGTCCTCATCATACGGCAGCGCGATGGGTAGATTTTCTTTCTTTTCGGGCACCACGCCGCAGTCGGGGCAGTGGACGACCGGAATCGGGCAGCCCCAATACCGCTGACGGGACAGACCCCAATCGCGCAGACGGAATTTGGTGACACCTTGGCCCCAGCCTTCGGCTTCGGCCTTGTCGACGGCGGTATTTACGCCTTCTTCGCCGGTCTGCAGCTCATCACCTGCAAATCCGCGGACATAGCGGACTTTTTCGGCTTTTGTCGGCACATAGGCCTCGGTCAGTTCACCTGCGCCCTCGACGGGTTCGAGAACGGGGATGATCGGCAGGTTGTATTTGGTGGCAAATTCAAAGTCGCGCTGGTCATGCGCCGGGCAGGCAAAGATCGCACCGGTGCCGTAGTCCATCAGGATGAAGTTGGCGATCCAGACCGGCAGCTCCCAGTTCGGGTCCAGCGGGTGCTTGACCCGCAGGCCGGTGTCATAGCCCAGTTTATCGGCGGTTTCGATCGCCTCTTCAGTGGTGCCACCCTTGCGGCATTCCGCAACAAAATCGGCCACCTCTTGCGATTCGGCCTCGAGCTTCTTGGCAATCGGGTGATCCGGTGAGATGCCGACAAAGCTCGCGCCCATCAGCGTGTCGGGGCGAGTCGTATAGACCTCGATCGCCTCTTCCCCATCGGTGCGCTCGAAGCTGAACTGCAGCCCGCGGGACTTGCCGATCCAGTTTTCCTGCATCAGGCGCACCTTGGCGGGCCAATTCTCCAGGCCGTCCAGTGCCTCAAGGAGTTCGTCGGAATAGTCGGAGATCTTAAAGAACCACTGCGTCAGTTCGCGCCGTTCCACCAGCGCGCCAGAGCGCCAGCCACGGCCGTTCTCGACCTGCTCATTGGCCAGAACGGTCATGTCCACGGGGTCCCAGTTGACCACAGCGTTTTTGCGGTAGACCAGACCTTTTTCAAGGAAATCAAGGAACAAAGCCTGCTGCTGGCCATAGTATTCGGGGTCGCAGGTGGCAAACATGCGCGACCAGTCAAGCGAGAGACCCAGCGGCTTCATCTGCTCGACCATCGTGTCGATGTTGGAATAGGTCCAGTCCTTGGGGTGTCCGCCCGAGGCCATGGCAGCGTTTTCCGCAGGCATCCCAAAGGCGTCAAATCCCATGGGGTGCAGCACGTTATGGCCGGTGGACAGCTTGTAGCGCGCGATCACGTCGCCCATCGTGTAGTTGCGCACATGGCCCATGTGCAGCTTGCCCGATGGGTAGGGGAACATCTCCAGCACATAGTACTTGGGTTTGCTGTGATCTTCTTTCGCTTGGAAAATGGCAGCCTCTTCCCAGGCTTTTTGCCATCTGGCTTCGATGTCCGAGGCTTCGTAACGCGACATGTGAGCGGTCCTTTGACTAAAAACGCCGGGCTTTAGACCCGGCGCTTCTGATACGTGGTATTCGTGTTGGGTTCCAGTGCAGAGGCGTCAGATCTTCTTGTCGGCCATGCGTAGTTGGCGCGCGCGAGAGAGAATCGCATCCTCAACAGCGCGTGCGGTCGCGGAGCTGACGGCGCCACCGCGGCTCTGGAGCGCGACATTCAATGCGCGCGCTTCAAGAGCAGGGTCTTTGATGTGAATCGTCGCGCGATATGCGCGACCGCCACCCGGGGGCGTGCCATATCCGGTGATGATCACACCGGTGAAGGGATCGACGGATTGAACAGGCAAGAAATCCAGAACCTCCAGGCTTGCGGCCCAGAGATAGCGATTCACCTGAACACGCTGTTCGCTTCTGCGCGGCCCGAAGGCTTCCCAGATCGTAGTCTTGTCGTCGTTGGCTTCGCGGCCTTCGCCCGCAAGGACGATGGTATCTGTGTCATTGACCTCTGTGCTGGTGTCCAATGACCGAAATGCACCGCAGGATGCTGTGACAGCCAGCGCTGAAAGAAGGAAAAAGGTCTTGATACCACGCATGTTGACCGTGCCCGCTCCTGAATTTGCAGTTGGACTACTCCTAGACAAGCGGGCATGCGCCAACAAGCCTATTCTTTAAAGACTATCTCCTGCTGCCTTTTGCAGAGTGGCTCGGGGAAAACGACTGTGACCTTGATGCATCATTTGGTTGATGAATGGTTTTCAGCTTTCAGCACCTACTTGCTTCATGACCCCCTTTCGAGCGAGAGGATGTGCGTACTTGAGGAGCGAAGTGGCGTCAGCCGATTGCTTCTTTGGAAATTCAAACCCGAGGGAAAACCATGAAAAAGATTCTCTTCGCTTCGACCGCACTGGTCGCGACTGCAGGCGTCGCAGCAGCAGAACTGACCATCGGCGGCTCCGCCCGTTTTGGTCTGGCATACGACGAGTCCCAAACTGAAGAGACCCGCATCGAACAGCGTATGCGCGTCAACATCACCGGCATCGCGGAAACCGACGCTGGCGTGAAACTGGAAGCTCGCTTCCGTCTCGAAGCCAACGAAGACTCCCACGCGAACGACATCTCCGGTCGTGGCCCGGGCGCAGCTGGCTTCGCAGTGTCCTACGGCGGTCTGCGTGTTGACGTTGGTAACGTCTCCAACGTTCTCGACTCCGGTGACCAGGTTGACTACTACGGCTACGGCGTTGGCTTCACCTCCTTCCTGGAGCACAATGCCAACTTCAACGGCCCGGCAACCGGTTTCGGTGCTGGTAGCCAAGATGCGACCACCATCAAAGCACGCTACAACGTTGGCGACTTCTCCGCATCGCTCTCCTACAAAGAGACCCGTGCGCAGGCAGCAGTTGCAAACGCACCCGGCGTTCTGGGCTCCACCGCAGTTGCAGCTGACGAAGAGTGGCAGCTGGGTCTGGGTTACACCCTGGCAAACGGCATGGCGATCGGCGCAGTTTATTCTGACACCGACTCCTCCGGCGACTACTGGGTCATCGGCCTGAACGGCACCGCCGGTGCAGTTGGCTACTCCGTAATCGTGGGTGACGGCGACAACCAAGCCGACGCTTCCTTCGGTGCGTCCATCAACTACGAAGTGTCCTCCGCGACCTCCATCCGCGCTGTTGTTTCCGACGGTGGCGCAGCCAACGCAGACACCTCCTACGGCCTCGGCTTCCGCCACGGTCTCGGCGGTGGTGTGACCCTCGCAGGTGGTGTTGGTTCCAAGAACGACAACACCCTGGCAGACCTCGGTGTGTCCTTCTCCTTCTAATTGGAGAACGGAACCACTCGGTTCTTGGGGCGGGCTCTTCGGAGCTCGCCCTTTTCTTTTGTGCGTAAACAGTGTTTTGTCCGGCCCAACAGTATTTCCAAAGTGAAACGAGGCCGAGATGTCGCTGAGTGAGATCAAATCCCGCATTGCCGCTGCCGAATCTGCCGCTGGACGCGTGCCCGGGTCGGTGGAATTGATTGCCGTATCCAAAGTGCAGCCCAACGAACGTGTTGAGGCAGTGTTAGAGGAAGGCCACCGCTGCTTTGGCGAAAACCGTGTGCAAGAGGCCGCAGGCAAATGGCCTCAGTTTCGTGAAAAGTTCACTGGCGTGGATCTGCACCTGATCGGGCCGCTGCAGACAAACAAGGCGCGACAGGCGATGGAACTGGTGAATGTGATCCACTCAGTTGACCGGCCGAAGCTCGCAAATGCCTTGGCGCGATTGGCGCAGGAACTCGGCCATTGTCCGGATCTTTTCATCCAGGTGAACACCGGAGAAGAAGAACAAAAGGCCGGTATCTTGCCTCAGGATGCAGACGGCTTTGTTGCGGAATGCCGCAAGCTGGATCTGCCGATCAAGGGGCTCATGTGCATCCCGCCCGTGGATGAAGAGCCGAGCCTGCATTTCGCGCTCCTCGCCAAAATGGCAGAGCGCAACGGTTTGAACGGGCTTTCCATGGGGATGAGCGGAGACTTCGAGAGCGCCATCGCGCTGGGGGCGACCCATGTGCGTGTTGGCTCCGCGATCTTCGGGGCGCGTGCCTATTCAGCGTGAGCCAACTATCAATTGGGCACCGGGGCGCAGGCGTTCAGCGATCCAGCGCAGATTCTGACGGGAAAAGGCAATGCACCCCTCGGTAGGGTAGCCGGGTCTGCGCCACTGGTGCAAAAAAATCGCCGAGCCCCGCCCTGAGGTCGCTTTGGGCCAGTTCCAATCCGTGAGCAGCACCAGATCATATAGTGGATCTGCCCGGCGCAGGCGCTCGTGGCTGAAGGCGTAGGGTGCGCGCACCATCTGGTTGTAGTCGTGCGCCTGCGTGTCATCCGACCATAGATCACCGGGCAAAATCGGGCGCGCCCAATCTTGGGGTGCCGAGATCCGGTCAGGACGATAGAGCATGCCACTGATGCGATGCGTCCCCACAGGTGTTGCCCCGTCCCCTTCGCGTTTCGCCGTCGAAAGTCCGCCCTTGCCGATTGTACAGGGCAGAAGCCGACCCATGAAACGCAGGCCCTTCGGTGTCAGAACCAGGTCTGCGGGGCTCATAGCATGTGGCCTGATTTTGCAGCCTTGGTCGCGAGATAGTGACGGTTAAACGCGTTCTCACCGACCTTAAGCGGTACGCGTTCGACAACGGAAATCCCGGTTTTCTCCATCATGGCGATCTTGCCGGGATTGTTGGTCATGAGGCGCACGGAAGAAAACCCAAGTTCGCGCAAAATCGACGCGCCAAGGCGAAAATCGCGCTCATCATCCTCAAAGCCAAGGCGATGATTGGCCTCGACTGTGTCAAATCCCTGATCTTGAAGGGAATAGGCGCGCATCTTATTGGCCAGCCCGATGCCGCGGCCCTCTTGGTTGAGATACAGAAGGATGCCCGCGCCCTCTTGGCCCATGTGACTCAATGCACCGCGCAGCTGCGGTCCGCAGTCACATTTCAATGATCCCAACACATCACCGGTGAAACAGGCTGAGTGTAGCCGCGCCAAGACCGGCTGGCTCCGATCCGGGCGACCGATCTCGATCGCATAGTGTTCCTCGCCGCCATCTTCTGGGCGAAAGATATGCAAGCGACCTGCCTCGGAGGCCTCCATGGGCAGGCGCGCGGCCGCAACCGGGTGGAGGGGCGAGCTGGTATTCAGCAGAGGCTCGGCTGCGGACTGCGGCAGCAGGGTCAGGTCGTGTTTCAGCGCAAAGTCACCAGCATTCTCAAGCGCGACGTAGGCGATCGCAGGCAGAAGACGGGCGGATTTTACCATTGCTATTGCAAGGCGCGGCAGGGACGCATCGCCTTCGCGCTCACTCAATAGGGGGCCTTTCATCGGGGTCTCGAGATCATCCGCAGGGTCCGCCAGCGCCTGAACCCAGGCCAGGCCTGCGTCGCTGGGCACCGTGACGCGCGCAATATCATTGTCATAAACGCGCGCCTTCAGCGTAGCCGCCCGCCGTGCAGTCAGCGCCAGAGTCACTGGGCCGAGGCTGCGCAGATCCGTAAGCCGCTCCGGGCTGAGACTCTCGACGGAAATGGCAAGAATGGCGCTCTCACCGGTGGTCAAGATCACCGGCAGTCCCATCCTCAGATCCATTCGGGCGCGGGCGATCCGCTCCAGCATTGTCGGCATTAGGCTCATCAGGTCTTCGTCCCGGCTGTAACATCAGGAGCTTACTCCTATGCTCAATTGCTGCAAAAGTGAAATATTTCCGCGTCTGCGGACACGTCGACGTGAAGCTGACGCTGCAAAGCTTGTTCTTTTGTGAGCCTGGGCACATCTGTCAAAGCAAGACACCAGGAGAGATACGATGGCCCAGTTGAAGAAGATCCTGCTCGTCGACGATGACGAGGACCTGCGCGAGGCGCTGAGCGAACAGCTTGTTATGACCGAAGATTTCGACGTCTTCGAGGCCGGCGATGGTCAAGGAGCGATGGAGCGCGCGAAGGAAGCGATCTATGACCTGATCATCCTCGACGTGGGCCTGCCAGATACGGATGGGCGTGAGCTTTGCCGCCTGATGCGCAAGCAAGGGGTTAAATCCCCGATCCTCATGCTGACCGGTCATGACAGCGACGCCGACACCATTCTGGGACTGGATGCAGGCGCAAATGACTATGTGACCAAGCCGTTCAAGTTCCCGGTGCTGTTGGCGCGTATCCGGGCCCAACTGCGCCAGCACGAACAATCGGAGGACGCGGTCTTTGTGCTTGGCCCCTATACTTTCAAGCCTGCGATGAAGATCCTGATCACCGAAGACGAGCGCAAGATCCGGTTGACCGAGAAGGAAACCAATATTCTGAAGTTCCTCTATCGCTCCAACAATGGGGTGGTGCCGCGGGATGTCCTGCTGCACGAGGTCTGGGGCTACAATGCGGGGGTGACGACGCACACGCTCGAGACCCATATCTACCGCCTGCGCCAGAAAATTGAGCCCGATCCGTCGAATGCGCGGCTTCTGGTGACGGAATCAGGCGGTTACCGTCTCGTGGCCTGAGCCACAGTCAAAGTCGAGAAGGTCTGAGCCGCATCGCGACCGCAACAGGACTTCGAGAGATCCCGCGCATATCCGGGTCACGATATGCATCCTCCCTGTCGGACTGGCCGGGCTTCGCGCCCGGCCTTTTTTGTGGCCTCACTGCCCGCGATGCAGAACGCGCAGTCGGCTCTCGAACTCCCCGCGGTCCACATAGCATCCATGCAAGTGCCGATACCCGGTCTGAGGATCAAAGGCCTCGCGGCCATGCAGGACACGCCTGTTGTCAAACACAACCATCTCGCCACCTTTGAGCTTGAGCGTCACGAGGTAGTCGGTTGAGCGCGTCAGGATCATGAATTTCCGGTATGCGCGGTAGTAGCGCTGCATCAGCGCGGGCTCTAGGTCAAATATATCCGCCAAATGGGCATTGAAACAGATCTCGATCACGCGCCCGTCCTCATCCAGCGTGATGACCTTTTTGCGGTTTCGGATGTCGGTGTCCTGATCGTGGAACCGAAACGGCACCGAGACGGTCGCTAGAAGCTCAAAACTCTCGGGATCATCCAGGCGCAGGTCTTCGGCAATGGCATATCCATCGCAAAACAGAGAACCACCGCCCCTGGCCTCGTTCGCAAGACAGTGCAGGAACTGAAACCCGGGCGGCAATTCCTGGTTGGTCAGATCCGTATGCAGGGGCAGCGCGATCGGAGTATAGGCGAGATTGTTGGGGTTGGGTTTGGATTTGACCTCGAAGGTCACGCCAAAGTTGGTTTGGCGCAAAAAGCCGATACGGCGTGCCACATCCATGCCCGCCTCGGTGCTGTCCGCAAGCCCCTCGACGATGGAGATCCCATAGATTTGGGTCTGTTCCAGCCATGTCCGCAGGGCAAGATCTGAGCTCAGGATCTCTTGTGCTGTGGCGCGCGGAATTCCGGCTGCACCCAGGTCGCAGCGCCAGTGCTGAAACCCGGTGCGGGCGGGGTCCGCAGTGCGTGTGCCCGGCACATAGCTGCGCAACCAATTCAGGTCAAAGCGGCTGGTGGCGGAATCAGCGCCTTCCCAGTGGATGAGAAGCTGAGAGCCGTTCAGCTCGACATCTGCCACCGTAATGTCTGGCGATATTGCAGAAAGATCGGTGATCCGTTCCTGCGTGTCAGGGTGAAACCCTTCCGGGTCGTTGTCGCGCAGCCAGATATAGGGGTACTGCGCCGTTGTTCCGTCGGAAAACGAGAGGAGAACGCAAGCGTTCTGTGGCTGCAAAGCGGCCTGTGCCATGAGAAACCTCCTGGCGTTAGATATGTCGTGTGTAAGAGCGGTCTGCGCCTTAGCGCACAGCGGCGCGACCCGGTGGTGGCCACCAGTCATAGGCTTTTTTGTAAGGGTGCCCGGGGCGTTGCCCCAATCGCGGTGCCATGGACCGGCCTGTCCTCACAGAGTTACAGTTCTCCGCTAAATCTAGAATATGAGACCGTCCATTTTGCAAGGGTTTTCGTGGCGCTTCGATTGTGCAGGAAACCACAGCAGAGCCACTGGCATCTCCCGCGCGGCGCAGGCAATATTCGCCCAACCACTTACCACAGATTGAGAGCCCGCATGTCCTTTACCCTTGCCACATGGAACATCAACTCCGTGCGTCTGCGCGAACCGATCGTTGTCAAGCTGCTCGAAGAGGAAGGGCCGGATGTTCTCTGTCTTCAGGAGTGCAAGAGCCCGGTGGACAAGATCCCGACGGAGGCCTTTCGCGCGCTGGGCTACGAGCATATGATCGCGCGGGGTCAGAAGGGCTATAACGGCGTGGCGATCCTGTCGCGCCTGCCGATTGAGGACGTCGGCGACAAGGATTTCGCCAGCCTTGGTCACGCCCGCCATGTTGCGGGTCGGCTGGAGAACGGTGTCACAATCCATAACTTTTATGTCCCGGCCGGAGGCGACGAGCCCGACCGCGAAAAGAATGTGAAGTTTGGCCAGAAACTCGACTACCTCACGGAGATGCGGGATTGGTTCCATGCGGAGCGTCCCGAGAAGTCGGTATTGGTCGGTGATCTCAACATCGCGCCGCGCGAGGATGACGTGTGGGATCACAAGAAGCTCTTGAAGGTGGTGAGCCACACGCCCGTTGAGGTGGAGCATCTGGATCAGGTGATGGACGCGGGCGGATGGGCCGATGTGACACGCAAGGACATCCCCGAAGGGCAGCTTTATAGCTGGTGGAGCTATCGGGCAAAGGATTGGGATGCGGCTGACAAAGGGCGTCGCCTCGATCATGTATGGACAACGGCGGATATTACCAATGCCGCCCACTCCAGCCGGATCTTGCGCCATGCGCGCGGCTGGGAGAAACCCAGCGATCATGCGCCGGTCTTTGCCACCTTTGATCTCTGATCCTCGCAAGGCGACCGCCGCGCTCTTATCCGGCGCTAAGCAGTCGGCGGGAAGCTCCCGCCAAAAATGCGCACCCAGTCGGGTGCGCATTTTTGTTGGGCTGGGCGCCGCACCTGTGGTGCGGCGGGGCAAGGCGCGCATTTTGGGCTAAACTCATCCCTTGGTTTTCCGCCGCTGAAATCGCATATAGGGCGCAAGCAAGACTCGAAAGGAGTGCAGAGCAATGATGGACATTCTGGGCGGCGGCGCAAGCGCGGCACCTGCAGGCGATCTCATCAAGGATGTGACCGAAGAGACTTTTATGGCCGATGTGGTCGAGGCCTCGATGGACGTGCCAGTTGTCGTGGATTTCTGGGCGCCTTGGTGTGGCCCGTGCAAGACGCTTGGTCCGATGCTGGAAACCGCAGTGACCAAGGCCAAAGGCGCGGTCAAGATGGCCAAGATCAACGTCGATGAAAACCAGCGCCTCGCGGCAGCGCTGGCCCAGCAGGGCCTGCCGTTGCAGTCGATCCCAACGGTTGTCGGTTTCTATCAGGGCCGCCCGGTAGATATGTTCCAGGGCGCTCTGCCGCAGTCGGAGATCGAAGCCTTTCTGCAAAAGATGGCCGAAGCCGCTGGTAGCACCGCAGATGGCGGGCTGGGCGAAGCATTGGAAACCGCAGAGCAGATGCTCGAAGAAGGCGCGGCCGCCGATGCTGCACAGGTCTTTGCCGCAATCCTTGGCGAAGACGACAAGAACGCTGCGGCCTATAGCGGACTAGCGCGGTGCCACGTGGCCATGGGCGAGCTCGATCAGGCCGAGGCAGTGCTGAATGGCGCTCCGGCGGAGATCTCCACCGCAGCCGAAATCGAGGCAGCACACGCACAGATCGAACTGGCGCGGCAGGCTGAAAACGCAGGGCCGGTGGCAGAGCTGCGTGCGGCGGTCGACGCCAACCCGGACGATCACCAGGCACGTTTTGACCTGGCGCAGGCGCTGCACGCGGCGGGGGACGCCGAGGCGGCCGTGACCGAATTGCTGGAGCTGTTCCGCCGCGACCGTGAGTGGAATGAAGGGGCTGCAAAAGCGCAGCTGTTCACCATTTTCGAGGCGCTCAAACCCAACGATCCGGTTGTGCTCAATGGCCGCCGCAAGTTGAGCTCCATGATATTTGCCTGAGCCGTTTGCGGCGCTAGGTTCTCTCTCATGATAAAAGCCGCAGACCTGCCGGAGACGATCCCCGTCTTCCCTTTGCCCGGAGCGCTCCTGCTGCCTCGGGCAAAGCTACCTTTGCATATCTTCGAACCGCGTTATCTCCAGATGCTGGAGGACGTGCTTAAGACACCGAACCGCGTCATTGGCATGATCCAACCGAGCCATGCCCGCAACGCGGATGGCTCGGGGCTGCATGCCATAGGGTGTGCCGGGCGTGTGACCCAGTTCTCCGAGACCGAGGATGGTCGATATTTCATAACCCTCAGCGGTCTGTCCCGCTTTCGGGTCAAGGAAGAGATCGAAGGTTTCACCCCCTATCGCCGTTGCGCTGTGGATTGGGCCGGGTTTGATATGGATCTGGGCCCAGCGGAATGTGATGATGGTTTCGATCGCACAGCCCTGATGGGGCTCCTTGGGCGCTATCTCGATGCGCGCGGGATGTCGACGGATTGGGGCGCGCTTGATGAGGCCGGAGACGAGCTTCTGGTGAACTCGCTTTCCATGCTGCTCGATTTCGAACCCGAAGACAAACAGGCGCTTTTGGAAGCGCCAAGCCTGTCGACACGGCGGGAAACGCTGGTCACATTGATGGAGTTTGCCCTGCGTGGCGGCTCTTTAGAGGAAAAACTGCAATGAATGAAACGACACCCGCCTTTGATCGGCATATGCTGGAGGCGCTGGTCTGCCCGGTGACGCAGACCGTTCTGGAATATGATGCCGAGGCGCAGGAGCTGGTGTCGCGCGCGGCCAATCTTGCTTTCCCAATCCGCAACGGTATCCCCGTGATGCTGACGGATGAGGCGCGCCCGCTTGAATAACCTGTCGGTACGTGGGCGCTCAGAGCGGGCGCCCGCGCAACAGGCGCGGCAAATCTCCCGCAAGTCCTGCCGCTTCGCGCACAAAACCTCGGCGTAGGCCAGGCAGTGCATTTGTGAGGCCAAGCCCCAGATCTCGGGTGGCGCGCAGGATAGGATTGTCGTTTGAAAACAGCTTGTTGAACACATCTGTCGCTAGCGCGAGAGAGGTGGTGTCGAACCTGCGCCACTGTTGATAGCGCGCCAGAACCAAGGGGCTGGCGAGATCCTCACCGCGCCGCGCTGCATCGGTCAGAACTTCTGCAAGGCTGGCGATGTCGCGCAGCCCCGCATTGAGTCCCTGGCCCGCGATCGGGTGCAGCCCATGCGCCGCATCGCCCACCAAGGCCAGTCGCTCGCCATAAAAGGCATTGGCAAGGCTCAATTTCAGCGGATAGCTGAAGCGCTTGCCCTCCAAATCGATCTCTCCGAGGAAAGACCCAAACCGGGGGCGCAGCACCGAGAGGTAGTCCTGATCCGAAAGTGCCTGAATGCGCGCTGCCTCGGCATGAGTCTCACTCCAGACAATAGAGCTGCGATTGCCCGGCAACGGCAGAATTGCAAGCGGCCCCGGCGGCATAAAGAACTGATGGGCAATGCCGTTGTGAGGTTGCTCATGTGAGATAGCGCAGACCAGTGCGGTCTGGCCGTAATCCCACCCGGTGCGCTTGATGCCAGCGCGCGCGGCGGTGCCGCTTTGACGTCCATCGGCGCCGACCAAAAGCGCGCCCGAGAGCTGCGTGCCATCTTCGAGAGTGACGGTGATGGCATCCGCACTCACGGTCTGTGCGATCACAGGCTGGCCCGAGATCTGGGTGATTTTTGGCTCGGCCTCTAATGCTTCCAGAAGGGCGCGGCGCAGGTAGCGATCTTCGACCATGTAGCCCATGGGGCCCTCGTCGAGGTCGCTTTCCTCAAAATGCAGGAAAAGCGGCGAAGGGCCGCGACCGGCAACGCCGTCGCTGACCTTGATCTCGTTCATCGGTTGAGCGTGATCCTCGATACCTGCCCAGATGCCGATCTGTTGCAGGAGCCGCGTCGAGGCAAGCGCCAGAGCATAGGAGCGGCCATCAAATTCTGCGTCCTCGCGCAGGGGCGCCGGGAGCGCGTCGATCAGGGTCACAGAATGGCCAGCCTGTGCCAGCGCAAGAGCAAGCGACGGACCATTCAGGCCTCCGCCCACAATCAGGATATCACGCGTATCAGTCATGCCTCGCAATATGCGCTGCCTTGGGGGATTGTCCATGCTGTTGTCGTGCCATCGCACAGAGGCATGCTGCCGCAGCCCGCCGATCGCGTGGTGCCTGTCACACCTTCAGTGTCTTGGTGCGCCATTGTGGGGCCGAGCGGGATTGTGCGCGTGGGGTGCTCTCGCTACGGTGGCCGCAATTGACACTCTACCCTTTCAGGGGACCCACAAAGAGGCACAGGTGATGCAGGACTGGCTGACCATGAGCGCGGCGCAATTGGGGCGCGGGATCGCCGCCGGAGAGATCGACCCGGTGGCACTGACAGAGACCTATTTGACGGCGATCGACGGCCATCCTGAGACAGCGCGGATCTACACAAAAGTCACCCATGACCGCGCACGCGCCGAGGCCAAGGCCGCGCAAGAGCGCGCAAAAGCCGGCTTGCGCCGCTCGCCGCTCGATGGGGTACCGATCAGCTGGAAGGATCTTTTTGACAGTGCCGGGGTGGAGACCGAGTCCGGCTCGGATCTCCTCAAAGGACGGATCCCCGATACCGACGCGCTGGTGCTGGACACAGCTACGGCGCTGGGTTCGGTGTGCCTTGGCAAAACACATATGAGCGAGCTGGCCTTTTCTGGTCTTGGCCTCAATCCGATCAAGGCGACCCCGCCTTGCGTGAATGATCCCGAGGCGGTTCCGGGCGGGTCTTCCTCGGGCGCGGCAGCCTCTGTGGCCTTTGGGCTGGCGGCAGGGGCGATTGGCTCTGATACCGGCGGATCAGTGCGAATCCCATCGGCCTGGAATGATCTCGTGGGGCTCAAGACCACTTCCGGGCGGGTGAGCCTTGAGGGCGTTGTGCCCCTGTGTCTGAAGTTCGACACCATCGGCCCGCTGGCGCGCAGCGTCGAAGATGCGGCCTTGATGCTGGCGCTCATCGAAGGCTCTGCCACGGCGCCAGATCTTGAGGGCACGACGGTCGAGGGCAAGCGCTTTGCGGATCTACGCACGGTGGCGCAGGATGATCTCGCACCCGAAGTGGCCAATGCTCATGCGGCCGCCCTTGATAAGCTGCGCGAGGAAGGGGCAGAGATTGTTCCGCTCGAGGTGCCAGAGTTGCCAGATGCGATGGCGCTCTCTGCTATCCTTTTCACCACCGAAGCCTACGGCCTGTGGAAAGACGTGATCGAGGCCTCTCCTGATCTGATGTTCCCCGAGATACTCGCCCGCTTTCGCTCTGGTGCGGAGTTTTCGGGCTCTGATTATGTGGCGGCCTGGGCCAAGCTTGAACAGGTGCGGATGGCCTGGGATCAGGCGGTTGCGGGCTTTGATGCGGTGCTGGCCCCGGCAGCGCCGATCCTGCCGCCCAATCTTGCACGGCTTCAAAGCGATCACGATTACTACGTCACCTCGAACCTGATGGCGCTCAGGAATACGCGGATTGGCAACTTGATGGGCGTCTGCGCGTTGTCGTTGCCCACAGGCACGCCAAGCTGTGGTTTGCAAGTGATCGGCCAGCCCGACTGCGAAGAGGCGCTTTTGCGCATCGGTGCTGGCGTCGAAGCGGCAC
Source organism: Epibacterium sp. HA2-3 (assembly GCF_055693725.2). Lineage (NCBI taxonomy): Bacteria > Pseudomonadati > Pseudomonadota > Alphaproteobacteria > Rhodobacterales > Roseobacteraceae > Epibacterium > Epibacterium sp. HA2-3. Next base: position 61,776 of record NZ_CM172490.1, read on the forward strand.
TGGCCTGAAAGACACAACTGTTGCACCCGCGCCATCAGCGGGTGGACGCATGCCCCTTTGGCCTGTAACTTACGGATCAAACGGGGCGATTACGATCCCGGTATTGAGGCACAGACATGAAGTTTCCCGAGCGGTTTGCCCATCTGCCGCCCTACGCGTTCCCGCGTTTGCGTGCGCTTCTTGACCATCACGCGCCTGGTGGCGATGTGGTGCAATTGACCATTGGCGAACCAAAACACGAATTCCCCGCATGGGTGACGGATGTGATCGTAGAGAATGCCTCCGCGTTCAACAACTACCCGCAAAACGAAGGCAGCGATGCGCTGCGCGGTGCGATGGCCGACTGGGCAGCGCAACGCTATGGTGTGACGCTTGATCCTGCGACACGCGTGATGGCGCTGAACGGTACCCGCGAGGGTCTGTACAATGCGGCGATGGCGCTATGCCCCGAGGAAAAGAACGGCCAGCGCCCGGTGGTGCTGATCCCGAACCCCTTTTATCAGGTCTATATGATCGCGGCGATTTCGGTGGCGGCAGAGCCGGTCTTTGTGCCAGCAACCGAAGAGACCGGCCATCTGCCGGATTATGCATCGCTGCCCGAAGAGGTGCTGAACCGCACCGCGATCGCCTATATCTGCTCGCCCGCAAACCCGCAGGGGGCCGTGGCCTCGCGGGAGTATTGGCAGCAGCTTTTTGCGCTTGCAGAAAAATACGACTTCAAGGTCTTTGCGGATGAGTGCTACTCGGAGATCTACCGGGACACTGCACCGGTTGGTGCACTCACCGTTGCCGATGAAATGGGGCTTGATCCCGAACGCGTGGTTCTGTTCAACTCGCTATCCAAGCGGTCCAACCTGCCGGGGCTGCGCTGTGGTCTTCTGGCTGGTGGACCAGAGACGCTGGTGCAGGTCAAGAAATTGCGCGCCTACTCCGGTGCGCCCATTCCTGGCCCCTTGCAGGCGGCGGCAGCAAAGGTCTGGGCGGACGAGGTCCATGTCGCCGAGAACCGCGCGCTCTATCAGGAAAAATACCGGATCGCGGACGAGGTCTTTGCGGGTCTCAATGGCTACATGTCACCCGAAGCGGGCTTCTTTTTGTGGTTGCCGGTTGAAGATGGCGAGGCTGCAACCCTGAAGCTTTGGCAGGAGACAGGTGTACGGGTCTTGCCCGGCGCGTTCCTGGCCCAAGGAAAGGGGGCGGAAAACCCCGGCCACGGATATATCCGCGTGGCGCTGGTTGCGTCCGAAGAGCAAACCCGCGCATCACTGCAGATGTTGCGCGATTGTCTCTACTAGACTGATAGGAATGCCTGCTTCCGACACAGCGGGGGCAGGCCAAAAGCAAGACGAAACACCGGTGGGGCTGATCCAAGAGCGAAACAGCCGATGCCCCACACGAGCGAACCGAGGTAGGCATGGCATTTCAAACCCGCAGCAGGAATCCCCTCCTGGACAGCAACATGCAGGCGGCCATTGAAAAGCGCGGCAAGGAGCTGATCGGCCTTGTGCTGATTGGCGTTGGCCTGATGGTGGCGGCGATCATCGGCTCTTATACGCCTGATGACAGCAACTGGATGGTCTCCACCGATGCGCCCGTGCAGAACTGGCTCGGCCAGACTGGCGCGACGATTGCGTTTTTGCTGATCACGTTTCTGGGCAAGGGCGCCTGGGCGATTTCGGTGTTCCTCTTTGCATGGGGCACGCGCTTTTTGTTGCACAAGGGGGAGGGACGCATTCTGTGGCCCGCCTTGATGCTGGTGTTCTGGCTCATTGTGGTCGCACTCCATTTCGAAACCCTTGTGCCGGACGAAGAATGGCGCGCCTTCCACAACGCCGGCCTTGGCGGCATGATCGGAAATACGGCGCTTGGGGCGCTGCTGGCGCTATTACCGTTTGGGTTGGCTTTTCTGGTGAAATCGCTGTCGTTCCTGACCGCCGTTGCGATGATTGCGCTTGGGGCCTTTGTGCTTGGGTTCTCTCGTGATGAGCTGAAGCGCATCGGGCGTTTCCTGCTCCTGGGCGTGCTGTTGGCCTATGACATGATCGCGCGGCTTTTGGGCCGTGGTGCCAGCGGGGGGCTTCAGGCCGCGCGCACTTGGCAACAGCGTCGTGCCGAGCGCCGCAGCAATGCGGCTTATGACGATGATGCGCTGGTCTACAGCGATCCGGTGGAGCCTGCAGCGTTTACGCGCGCCGAGCCCCAGTTTGGCTTACATGCGCCTGCGCCCACACCTGAGCCTCACCCGGAGCCTGCGACCTCGACCGAGGACCGCGGCGGGCTTTTCAGCCGCGCGACCAACCTCATTCGTCGCGCCGAGCCGGTCGAAATGCCCGAGCCGGAATTGGTAGAGCCGCAGCCGGTTGCCGATGTGGAGCACGCGCCCGGTGACGAACGGATCGCACAGAAAATTGCGAATGCGGTCCGCATCCGGCGCGCTCAGGCCCTGCCGCCAGAACAGGATCCGAACCTGCCGCTGACCAAGGGACGCGGTAAGCGTCCCGAGCCGTTGATCTTCAATGCGCCAGCACAGGAAGCTACGACAGAGCCGCCGCTCTCGGCACCAGTGCAGCAGATCCCGGCTGCGCCGACCATCACCAGCGTGATCCCGCAGGCGCCCCAGGTCGAGGATACGGTTTCCGGACCCAATGAAGCGTTTTTTGTGGACGAGGTCCCGACCGAAGATCTGCCGCAGGACCCGGTCAGTTCCAACACCGCCGCACCCGAAGCTGGACCCGCGCCTGCCGCAGGGTCCGCACCGCGTGTGCAGATCACGCCCCGTGTCGATCCGACACCGGCTGCGCCCGTATCTGAACCCCGCGCGGCTATGGCTATTCCGGTTGCAGAGCCGCGCAAAGCCGTGGTGGAGCAGCCCCAGCGTAAGCCGCTTCAGCCTTCGACCCGTGCCAAGGCCGAGGCGCAACCGAACCTGTTCAAAGAAGAAAACAGCGATTTTGAACTGCCGCCGCTCTCGCTCCTGACGAACCCGACGGCAATCGAGCGCCATCATCTCAGCGATGAGGCGCTTGAGGAAAACGCCCGCATGCTCGAGACAGTTCTGGATGACTATGGCGTCAAGGGCGAGATCGTCTCGGTCCGCCCGGGGCCGGTCGTCACGATGTATGAACTGGAGCCTGCGCCGGGACTCAAGGCCTCGCGTGTGATCGGTCTGGCGGATGACATCGCCCGTTCGATGTCGGCCCTTTCCGCGCGCGTCTCCACCGTGCCGGGCCGGACCGTGATCGGGATCGAACTGCCCAACGAGAACCGCGAAAAAGTGGTGCTGCGCGAGATCCTCGCCAGCCGTGACTTTGGCGATGGCAATCAGAACCTGCCGCTGGCGCTGGGCAAGGATATTGGCGGCGACAGCATGGTGGCCAACCTCGCCAAGATGCCGCACCTGTTGATCGCGGGGACCACCGGTTCCGGTAAATCCGTTGCCATCAACACCATGATCCTGTCGCTTCTCTACAAGCTCACGCCCGAAGAATGCCGCCTGATCATGATCGACCCCAAAATGTTGGAACTGTCCGTTTATGACGGAATCCCGCATCTGTTGTCGCCGGTTGTGACCGATCCGAAAAAGGCGGTGGTGGCGCTCAAGTGGGTCGTGGGCGAGATGGAAGACCGCTATCGCAAGATGTCCAAAATGGGCGTGCGCAATATCGCGGGCTACAATGGCCGTGTGTCCGAGGCGCTGGCCAAGGGCGAGATGTTCAGCCGCACCGTGCAGACGGGGTTTGACGATGATACCGGCGAGCCCGTGTTCGAGACCGAAGAGTTCGAGCCCAAGAAACTGCCCTATATCGTCGTGATCGTTGACGAAATGGCCGACCTGATGATGGTTGCGGGCAAAGAGATCGAAGCCTGCATTCAACGTCTGGCGCAGATGGCACGAGCCTCGGGTATTCACCTTATTATGGCGACGCAGCGCCCGTCCGTGGATGTGATCACTGGCACCATCAAGGCCAACTTCCCCACCCGGATTTCCTTCCAGGTGACCTCCAAGGTGGACAGCCGCACCATCCTTGGCGAGATGGGCGCCGAGCAGCTCCTCGGGATGGGCGACATGCTCTACATGGCCGGTGGCGCCAAGATCACCCGCTGCCACGGCCCGTTTGTCTCGGACGAAGAGGTCGAGGAGGTGGTGAACCATCTCAAACAATTCGGCCCGCCAGACTATGTGGGCGGTGTCGTCGAAGGTCCCGATGATGAAAAGGCCGACAATATCGACGCCGTGCTGGGTCTCAATACCGGGGGCAACACTAATGGCGAGGATGCGCTTTACGATCAGGCGGTGGGAATCGTGATCAAGGATCGCAAATGCTCCACCTCCTACATCCAGCGCAAGCTTGGCATCGGGTATAACAAGGCCGCGAGGTTGGTGGAGCAGATGGAGGAAGAAGGTCTCGTCTCTGCCGCAAACCACGTCGGGAAAAGGGAAATTCTGGTTCCCGAGCAATAGGCGATAAAAGGCCGGGCGGGGTGCCCGGCCTCTTCACATCAGATTTCAGACGCATATCTTTATATACATGAAACAGTTTGTCTTTGCCCTTGCGCTTGGCGCAACCTCGCTTGCGTCGGCTGCTGCATCCGCGGCCGAACAGCTGAGCCTCAATGAGATCTCGGCCTATCTCAACAGCTTTGCCACCGCGAAGGCAGATTTTACGCAGGTGAATGACGACGGCAGCTTGTCGACCGGCACGCTCTATCTGCGTCGCCCCGGCAAGGTGCGGTTTGAATACGCTGACAATGCTGGGCTGGTGCTGGCAGAGGCCGGGACGGTGGCGATCATGGATCCCAAATCCAACCAACCGCCAGAGACCTACCCGCTGAGCAGGACGCCGCTTTCGATCATTCTGGCGCGCAATGTGAACCTAGCGCAGGCCAATATGGTGGTGGGACACGGCTTTGACGGGGTGTCCACCGTGGTGCGCGCCCAAGATCCCAAGGCACCAGAGCATGGCAGTATCGAGATGATGTTCACCGACAACCCGGTGCAGCTTCGCAAATGGGTCATTCACGGTGGTTCAGGTGAGGAAACCACCGTCATTCTTGGCGAGATGCAGACTGGGTTGTCTTTCCCGTCGAGCTTGTTCAGCATCTCCCGTCCAAAACGCGACCGCTGAACGTTACAAAGCCCCGCACCCATAAGGCGCGGGGCTTTGTTTTCATCAAGTCAATTCCTCAACGGAACTTGCGGCAATTGCTCAGCTGCACCTGATAGGCGTTCGAGCGCGCCTCGACCTTGTTTGCCACGTTCAAAAGCCATCCCTTGCTGCGGTAGGTGCCGCGTGCATAGCCGGTGTGGCCCTCATGATAGGCGAGATACTGATTGCGAGCGTCCGAGAGCGGGATGCCGTTTCGCTGCAGACTGCGGGTCATGTACCAGCCCATGAAATCGGTGGCGTCCTCGATGCGATCCCGTCGCGCCCTGCGGCGCCCGGTATCATCCTTATAGTCTTCCCAGGTGCCATCCAGAGCCTGACCGTAACCATAGGCGCTCGAGATGCGGCCCATCGGAATGATGCCGAGCGCGAACCTATGTGGGGTGCGCGCATTTCCGACAAAGCGGCTTTCTTGATGGATTGTGGCCATCTGGACATGGACCGGGATTCCCCAACGGCGCTCGGTATTCTTGAACGCGCGCAGGTAGTTGGGGCGTTCCGTCACAATACTGCAGGCATTGTCCAGATCCCGAGGCGGAGAGTTATACCCTCCACCACAGGCGGCCAATGCCAACAACAGCGCCAGGGCACTTATGATTCTGCTCATTGCCTCTGCCTTTTGATTTTTGCTGCAGTTTAGCCAATCCGCCTGACAGAGAAAATCCCTTTTGAAATCCGACCATATTTCGCGCGGAACTTGGGAAAGGCGTTTGAAAATATCGGTTTGCCGCACTGTGAGATATGGCCGGACAGACTGTTTCTGCAAAATCTCGCTGCCAAGGTTGGACATTCACGGTCAGAAAACGCTAGTACAGGGGAAGAAGAGGGCCGACAAACATGCTGAAAACGCGCGCAAAATATAATCTTGGCCAGGTCGTCCGTCATCGCAAACACCCGTTCCGCGGTGTCGTTTTTGATGTCGATCCCGAGTTTGCAAATACCGAAGAATGGTACGAGGCAATTCCCGAGGACAGCCGTCCTGCAAAAGAGCAGCCCTATTATCATCTGCTGGCTGAAAACGAGCAGACCTATTACGTTGCCTATGTTTCAGAGCAGAATCTTGTGGCCGATTATTCCGGCGAACCCGTGACCCACCCGGATCTGCACGAGATGTTCACGGGCTTTGATGACGGCAATTATCAGTTGCAATACCAGTTGAACTGATGGGGACGCCGGGTGTGGCCCGGCATCCCGCGTGGTTTTAGTAACCGAGCGCGCAACCATCCTTGCGTGGATCGCTTGCACCCTCCAACACACCGGTGTCGTGAATGTGGATCGCCTGCGAGCCGCCGATTGCGGTGGTCGGGGTTTCCACCTTGTGGCCCATCTCCGTTAGTTCGGCGCGGACAGCATCGCTGTATCCGCGCTCAACGTTGAAGACGCCGCGATCGGTAAAGGCGCGGGGGGCGTCCATGGCCGCCTGCGGCTCCATGCCAAAGTCACGCAAGTTGGAGACAAACCGGGCGTGGCCATTGGGCTGGTATGCGCCGCCCATTACGCCAAATGGCATGGTGATGCGCCCGTTTTCGGCCAGCATGGCCGGGATGATCGTGTGCATCGGACGCTTGCCGCCTGCAAGCTCGTTGGCGTGCCCGTCCTCGAGGCAGAAACCCGCCCCTCGGTTCTGCAGAAGGATACCGAATTTATCGGAGGCAATCCCGGAGCCAAACCCATGAAAAATAGAATAAATCAGCGAAACGGCCATGCGGTCCTTGTCGACCACGGTGATGTAGATGGTGTCTTTGTGGACTGCTTCGCTGATGTCGGCGGGCGACGCCATCGCGCGTTTGGGGTCAATTAGCGCGGCCAGCTTCTCAGCGGTTTCCGGCGCCAACATGTAATCGAGACGCGACATATGGTCGGGGTCGGCGAGGAACCGGTTGCGCGTGTCATATGCCAGCTTGGCTGCCTCGGCCTCGATGTGGGCGCGCGCGGCACCAAAGGGATCCATCCCCGCGATGTCGAAATGCTTCAGGATGTTGAGCATCAGGATCGCCGTTGCCCCTTGCCCGTTGGGTGGATGCTCCAGCAGGTCGACCCCTTTGTAGTGCCCCTGGATCGGGTCGGTCGCGGTGGCTTGGGTGGCTGCAAAATCCTCGGCGGTGTGCACCCCACCCCGTGTGGTGAGGGCTGAAATCATGTCTTCTGCGATTTCACCGCTGTAGAACGCGTCGCGCCCGTCGCGGGCAATGCGGCGCAGCACTTCGGCCTGGCCGGGGGCGCGGAAGATCTCTCCGACGCGCGGCACGCGCCCGTTGATCAGGTAGGTGTCGCGTGCGCTGCCCTGCAGTGTTTCGGCGTCGTTGCCCCAGTCGAAGGCCACGCGCGGTGCGACCGGCACGCCTTCCTCGGCGTAGTGGATAGATGGCGCCAGGAGCGCATCGAGGCCAAGTTTACCTTCGGTTTCAGAGAGATGGCAGAATGCATCAATCGCACCGGGCACGGTCACGGCATCGGCACTGTTCAGCGGCACCGCCTCCAGGCCACGAGCGCGCAGATCTGCGGCCTGTGCAGCCTTCGGGGCACGACCTGATCCATTCAGCGCCCGCACGGTTGTTTCGCCCGCGCGATTGTAGAGCACAAAGCAGTCGCCACCGATTCCGGTCATTTGCGGCTCACAAATCCCCAAAAGAACGGCGCCAGCAATCGCGGCATCCATGGCGTTGCCGCCGCGTTTTAACACATCCACCGCAACCTGAGCGGCCAGCGGGTGGGACGTGGCACATAGGCCATTTTGCGCAAAGACCGCAGAGCGGCCCGGTGTCTGGAAATCACGCATTCCTGTTCTCCCTTTTTCGCGCAGAGCCTAGTGGTCTGGGGCAAAGTGGCAATGGCAAAAACGCCAAGGCTGCGAACGCTGGAATGCTGAGAGTGTGCTGCGACGGCATAGTATGGCCCGCAGGAGTATAGCCCCGACGCCACTTGCTTGGTGGGGGCAAAGAACAGGGCGCCGGGGCAAGCCATATAGTCCAGCTCTGCGTTGATACTTTGCTGAGGAGTGAGGCGTCTGTTGGCCGCTTTTATGGCAGGAATGCGGCGCGCACCCCCGAGTTATTCGTGATTTTACGAAACTCCCGACCGGTCGCTTATTGCGTGAGCTGGATCTCAAAGCACAGCGACAGCTGGTTGTTGTCAGGATTGCGCTGGTACTGGATGTCGCTTGCCAGCTCACGGATCAAGAACCAGCCAAAGCCACCTTCGGGCAGATCTTCGAGCGGCGTGCTCGGATCCACCAACGCGGGCTTGCCTTCGGGAAGTTTGGCATCGGGGAAGGGCGTGCCCGCGTCGCGTATTTCTACCCACAGGCGGTCGGAATGGAGGTTGCAGCGTATGAGAACATCACCCGTCGCCGTTTCGGCATAGGCATGTTCGACAACGTTATTCACAGCCTCGGCGAGGGCGATCTGCACCTCGTCGACCCGGGTATCGGCAATACCCATGTCCTTCAGCCGCTGAACCACCAAAACGATGCCGCGTCGGGCTTCAATCTCGGTCGCCCTGAAGGAGCAGGCGAAAGTCTCAACCATGAATTTTGGTCCTCAAAGACAATCCCGGCAGTTTCAATTCTCTGCATGCTCAGTATCGAGCGCTTCTTGCAGTGTGTCGAACAGGCTAAAGACGGTGTCCATCCGCGTCAGGCGAAACACCTTGTCGACCATCGGGGTAAGCCCCGCGAGATCGAGTTTGCGATCCTTGCCGAGCTGTTTCATCGCCGCAACGATCGCGCCCAGCCCGCTCGAATCAATGAATTCCACATGGGAGAGGTCGAGGATCACCCGCGACGGACCAGCTTCGGTTTCCGTGCGCATGTCTTCTTTGAATTGGATCGCCATGGCCGCGTCAATGCGCTGGGCATTCACCGTCACCACTTGTGCGCCGCCTGCTTCCGTGCTCGTAAGGCTCATGAGAGTGTTCCTTGGCTCGTCATTCTTGGAACTCACTCTAGATCTTAAATGTTATTATTCAGTATGGATAGTGCCGACAATTGGAGGAGAAGGTGGAATGACCAAGATCGTTATCGCGGGTGCAGCCCGAACGCCGATGGGTGGATTTCAGGGCATGTACGACGGCGTCAGCGCAGCGGATCTCGGTGGCGCGGCCATCAAGGCAGCGTTGGAACGCGCCGGTGCGACAACCGTGGATGAGGTCTTGATGGGATGCGTTCTGCCAGCAGGTCAGGGTCAGGCGCCGGCACGGCAGGCCGGATTTGCTGCCGGTCTTGGCGAGGAGGTTCCCGCCACCACGCTCAACAAGATGTGCGGCTCTGGCATGAAGGCGGCGATGGTGGCCTATGATCAGATTGCGCTTGGGCACAGCGATGTGATGGTTGCGGGCGGTATGGAGAGCATGACAAACGCGCCCTATCTTCTGCCCAAGATGCGCGGTGGCGCCCGGATCGGCCATGGTCAGGTCATTGACCATATGTTCCTCGACGGGCTTGAGGATGCTTATGACAAGGGGCGCCTGATGGGCACTTTCGCCGAAGACTGCGCAGAGCATTATCAGTTCAGCCGCGAGGAGCAGGACGCCTTTGCGCTGGGGTCCCTGTCAAACGCTCTGGCGGCGCAGGAAAGTGGCGCATTTGAAGGTGAACTGACTGAAGTTACAGTGAAAACCCGCAAAGGCGCTGTTGTCACAGATGCGGATGAGCAGCCCAAATCCGCCCGCCCCGACAAGATCCCGACCCTGAAGCCCGCCTTTCGCGAGGGGGGGACGGTCACCGCAGCCAACTCCTCGTCGATCTCGGATGGGGCGGCGGCGCTGGTACTGGCCTCCGAGACCGCCGCTGCCGCGCGTGGGCTTTCGGTGCGCGGTCATATCCTTGGCCACGCGAGCCACGCACAGGCGCCGGGCTGGTTCACCACCGCCCCGGTTCCAGCCGCACGCAAGCTGATGGCGCAGATCGGTTGGGATGTGGAGGATGTCGACCTCTGGGAAGTGAACGAGGCCTTTGCCGTTGTGCCCATGGCCTTCATGCGCGAGATGGGCATCCCGCGTGAAAAGGTGAACGTCAACGGCGGTGCCTGCGCGCTTGGCCACCCCATCGGGGCCTCTGGGGCGCGGATCATGGTGACGCTTCTGAATGCGTTGGAAAAGCGCGGCCTCAAGCGGGGCATCGCCGCCATCTGCATCGGCGGCGGTGAGGGCACGGCCATCGCGATCGAACGCGCCTGATCTCTTGCGATCATCAAGACGGAGCAAATTTTGCGCCGCTTTTTATCTACTCAGAGGCGGCGAGAGCACGTCGCTCAATTTTGAAAAGGCAAATATCCCATGCGGGTAAACTATGAGGATCTCTCCAAGGTCGTGGCGGCGCTGACCGAGGGCGAAACCGATGAGGTGGCCCTGATGGCGACCGTCGTCTGCGAGCTGCATCACGCCGATGACCGGTTTGACTGGACCGGCTTTTACCGCGTCACCGAACCCGAAGTGCTCAAGATCGGTCCCTATCAGGGCGGGCATGGCTGTCTGGTGATCCCATTTGCACGCGGTGTTTGCGGCGCAGCGGCGCGATTGAACGAAACCCAGCTGGTCGATGACGTCGACGCCTTTCCCGGCCACATCGCCTGCTCGTCGTCGACGCGGTCTGAGATCGTGCTTCCGGTGCGCAACAGGGCGGGCGAAGTCATCGGGGTTCTCGACATCGACAGCAACCAACCTGCCGCCTTTGATCGCGATGACCAGGACGCGCTGGAAACCTTGCTCCATGCGGTCTTCGGGCGCCTGCCATCGCAGAGCTGACGGCCACCTCACCACATGAGCTTTGACGCCTGGATCATCTTCACCCTGTTCTGGATCGCTTTTGTCACCACGCCGGGACCAAATGCGGTGAACTGTATTTCCAACGGGATGAACCTCGGCTTTGCCAAGGCGATGCTTGGCGTTCTTGCGATCCTGACGCAGGCGTGTGCCTTTTTGATCCTCTCGGCGCTGGGTGTGACGGCCTTGATCGCCGCATCCCCCACGGCGTTTTTCATCGCCAAGCTGGTCGGGGCAGGATTTCTGATTGCGCTGGGCATAAGGGGCTGGCGCAATGCTACCAAACCGGCCCCGGCTGCGGCACGCCCTGCGCGTCACGTCTATGTCCATGCGCTCGCCGTTGCCACCATCAACCCCAAAAGCGTTGCGGGTTATCTGGCGGCGTTTTCGCAATTCGTGCAACCGGATGTTCCCATCTGGTCGCAGATGCTGGTCATCATGCCAACGGCGCTGACCCTCACGGCCCTGAGTTATACGGGGTTCACACTCCTGGGCGCCCTCATGGGTCGCGCGGCTCTGGCAGCGGTGTTCAACGTCTGGATTCGCCGCCTGCTTGGAGTCTGCTTTATCATCTATGGTGTATTGCTCGGGCTGAGCAGTGCGCCGACCCCGACCGCCGCGCCTTGAGGTGGCAAACATTTGAAAGGAACGATTATGATCAAAGGTCACTGTCTCTGCGGTCAAATTCAGTTTGAAACCACCGCACGGCCCGAGGCTTCCTCCATGTGCCATTGCAGCCAGTGCCGCCGTCAGTCTGGTGGGATTTGGTCTTCGGCCCATGTGACCGAGGATGCGCTGCACATCACGGGTGATGTCAGCTGGTACAACGCCAGCCCAGAGGCAAAGCGCGGTTTTTGCGCGACATGTGGCTCGTTTCTGTTCTGGAAGCGCTCTGACGAAGACACCATCAGTTTCTCCCTCGGAGCGATCGACAATCCAACCGGGCTCAAGTTGGAAAAGCACATTTTCGTGGCGGAGAAGGGAGACTATTACGACATCGCCGACGGCGTGACGCAACAATCCTGAGCGCCGCAAATCCCGCTCATGCGCAGGTCGTCGCAGAGAGTGTTTACCCTTTGTCATTAGGCTGTTCTGACGCAGCTAGATTTTGCTTTGTAAGTTAACCAGTTGCGGGCAGATTGCGCGAGTATCGAATCGGCGTTGAGGGAGACGGTCCATGAGCACGAAGCCAGAGAATGTGGACACGCCTCAGGGCCTCGCTTTTGCGCTGACGGCTTATATCATGTGGGGCTTTCTGCCGCTCTACATGAAGATGCTGGCCCATATTCCCCCCACCGAAGTTGTTGCGCATCGGGTGATCTGGTCGGTTCCCATTGCCGGAGTCTTGCTGCTCGCCTTGGGCCGAATGGGGGATCTCAAGGCCGCGCTCCGGAGCCCGCGCGTCCTCGGCATGGGCTGTGTCACGGCGGCGTTTGTCTCGATCAACTGGGGGATCTATGTCTGGTCAGTGGGGGCAGGCTACGCGCTGGAGGCCGCACTCGGCTATTACATCAACCCGCTCTTCTCCATCGCGCTTGGGGCGCTGTTGCTGGGGGAACGGCTAACCCGTGCGCAGATGGTTGCGGTGGGTCTTGCCACGCTTGCCGTTGTCATTCTCACGGTGGAGGCTGGTCGTTTGCCGCTCGCCGCATTGGGGCTGACATTTTCCTGGGGCTTTTACGCGTTCTTCAAGAAGTCTCTGCCAATCGGGCCCAATCAGGGCTTTTTGCTGGAAGTGTTGATCCTCACCATTCCTGCGATCGGCTACATCGCTTATCTGACCACAACCGGCCAAAGCCATTTTGCCAGCGTGCGGTTTGATACGCTTTTGCTCTTGGGCTGTGGTGTTGTGACCGCGGTGCCGCTCATCATCTATGCCAATGGGGCCAAGCTTCTCAAACTCTCCACCATTGCGATCCTGCAATATATTGCGCCGACTATGATTTTCCTGGTTGCGGTCTTTGTCTTCAAGGAACCATTTGGCGGTGCGCGCATGGTCGCCTTCCCGTTGATCTGGGCCGCACTTGTGATCTATTCAACTTCGCTTTTGCGCGAAATGCGGCGCAAGGGACGCCAGGCGCTCACCGATGCGGCGCCCCCACGAGAAGCCTGAGAAGACCGTGCGCCAGTTTTCTGGGTCAACGGTTTGCCTTGTCACCGGGGCGGCGCGGCGCTAGGCAGCGCCCATGACTGTATCCAGCGAGTATTGTCCACCGAGCGATCCGCTCGATATCCTGCACCATGACGCGCAGCTTCTTGTGGTCAACAAGCCTGCTGGCCTGTTGTCCGTGCCGGGCAAAGGCGCGCATTTGGCGGATTGCCTGATTGCGCGCATTCAGGCGGCCTTCCCCGAGGCGCTCTTGGTGCATCGACTGGATCGCGACACCTCCGGCGTGATGGTCTTTGCAATGACGCCCCATGCGCAACGCCATCTGGGTTTGCAGTTCGAAAAACGGATGACCAAGAAAGCCTATGTCGCCCGTCTAACGGGCCGGTTGGAGCCGCGTTCGGGAACGGTGGACCTGCCTCTGATCGTGGATTGGCCGAACCGCCCGCTGCAAAAGGTCTGTCACGAGACGGGCAAACCCGCGCATACGGACTGGAAAGTTATCAGTTATGGCGAGGATGAAACCCGCGTGCGGCTTTCGCCCAAGACGGGTAGGTCTCATCAGCTGCGCGTGCATATGCAGTCGCTTGGTCATCCGATCCTGGGCGATCCGCTTTATGCAAGCGGGGCTGCGTTGGAACACCCACGCATGATGCTGCATTCCGAAGAGCTGCGGCTAAAGCATCCGGAAGGCGGCGCGTCGCAAAAGTTTCGGGTCAAAGCGCCGTTTTGACGCTCTCCCTTGGTTGGCTGCGAAATCGCCTTGGGGTCTGACCGCTGACTTTGCGAAATTCCCGCTGAAAATGCGCCTGATCCGCGTAGCCACAACAAAACCCGATCTCGCCCAGGCTCTGGTCGCTATTGCGTAACATGTCGGAGGCGAGGTTGGTGCGCATATGGCGCAGGGTTGCGGAGAAGCGCCCCCCTTCGGCCAGCAAGTAGCGTTGCAGGCTCCGTGTCGAGAGGCCAAGCCATGCTGCCGTTTCCTCGAGACGCCACGCCCGTGCCGGATCGCTTGCGATCAGGTGATGCAGATGATCGGTCAGTCGCTGCGAGGTTCCGGTGTCAACCTCGGGTAGCGGTGGAGCATCCTGCCAGTGAATGACACCCTGCCGTGAGGTTCGCACCTGAAGCCCTGCGCGCTCCATCAGTGCGTGCAGGATAATGAGCTGTTCTTCCACGCGGTCTTGAGATGCCGCTGGATCGATTGCGAGTCGTAGGCTCCGGTCGCCGACATCCTGAACAGCCATCCGAATTTCGAGCGCGCAATAGCGTTGCAAGCGCAAAAACTTGCCGCAGATCACACCGGGATCCGGGACCAGGCAAAGGCTGCGCACAACAGCAGTGTCCGAGCGCGCAATCGCCCGGCGAATGTCATCCGGCGGTGCATCGCTGGCCACCCTAAGCCCCAATGCGGCGCGGAAATCCATATTCTCCCTCCCGGCGGATGCCAGATGTTCGGGCTACTTTTGCAAGTTTGCGTGACGGTTTGAAGACAAAAGGAGAGCGCAGTAGTCGTGCCAACAAAAAGAGCCGCCCCAGAGGGCGGCTCCTGATGCGATGTCTGTCGTTTAGGCGTCGGGCGTCCAGCCCCCCACGGCTTTGACTTCCATAAAGTCCTCAAGCCCCCAGACGCCGCCTTCACGGCCGTTGCCGGACTGTTTCATGCCGCCAAACGGCGACCCGGCGCTGCGGGATTTGCCGTTCATTTCCACCATGCCCGAGCGCAGCACCCGCGCCAGACGATTGGCACGCGCCCCATCCTGTGTCTGCACGTAGTTGGTCAGGCCATAGGGGGTGTCATTGGCGATCTCGACAGCTTCTTCTTCAGTCTCGAAGGGGATGATTGCCATCACCGGGCCAAAGATTTCCTCGCGCGCGATAGTCATCTGGTTGTTTACATCTGCAAACACCGTGGGCTTCACATAGTAGCCCTTGTTCAGACCATCCGGGCGACCGGTGCCCCCGGCCACAAGGCGTGCGCCCTCGTCAATGCCCTTCTGGATCAGATCCTGGATCTTGGTCCACTGCAGTTCGTTGACGACGGGGCCGATATGGCGGCCTTCTTGCGAGGCGGGGCCCACCTCGACCTTGTTGGCAACCGCAGCGGCCTCTTCAACCACGCGGTCGTAGATGCTCTTCTGGACCAGCATCCGCGACGGTGCGTTGCAGCTCTGACCGGTGTTCTGCATCATATGCAGCACGCCGCGTTTCACGGCCTTTTCATCGGCGTCTTCAAAGACGAGGTTGGCGCCTTTGCCACCCAGCTCCAGATGCACCTTTTTCAGGGTATCTGCCGCAGCCTTGGAGATCGCCGTCCCCGCGCGGGTCGAGCCGGTAAAGGATACCATGTCCACATCCGGATGCGACGACAGTTGCGTGCCCACGCCCGCGCCATCGCCGTTCACGAGGTTGAAAACACCGGGCGGGAAGCCGGCTTCGTGCACCAGTTCGGCAAAGATCATCGCATTGAGCGGGCTCTGCTCGGAGGGTTTCAGCACCATGGTGCAGCCCGCAATCGCAGCGGCGCCGAACTTCAGCGTGATCTGGTTCATCGGCCAGTTCCACGGGGTGATCAGCGCGGCAACGCCTACGGCCTCATAGATGATGCGATCGTTGGGGGCATGATCGCCGAGTGGGCGCTCGAACTGGAAATTCTTTGCCGCCTCGATAAAACCGTTAAGGTGCCAGCTGCCCGCGCCTACCTGACTGGAGCGCGACATGTCGATGGGGGCGCCCATCTCGCTGGACATGGCCTGCGCCAGATCTTCTGCGCGACGGTTGTAGATCTCGACGAGCTTCTCCACCAGTGCGATGCGCTCTGCTGGTGGCGTTGCCATCCAGCCGGGCAGCGCGGCTTTGGCGGCGGCAACGGCAGCATCGGTGTCGGCCTGACTGCCGAGCGAGATCACCGTGCAGGGCTCTTCGGTGGAGGGGTCGATAACGGCGCAGTCATTGGCCGCCGAGGGTTCAACCCACTGGCCATTGATGTAGAATTCGCGTTTCTCAAGCATGGTATGCTCCCTGATCGAGGCTTGGAATTGGCCCATAGGTGGCCATCTGGCGCCACTGTGTCAGGGCGCGTGCGGCGCGGCAAGTCGGATTTTTGATCAAATTCTGAAATCGCGCGGTGTCTCGCCGCCTGACGTCGGGGCTGCGACAATTTCAAAGGCGTGTGGGCAATGCCCTTTAACCCAAGCCGAAAGAGAGTAGGGTTGCCGCAGCGATTCACGCGACTTCAGACAAGAGGAGTACTCAAATGGGTTTGCGTATTAACGACGTTGTGCCGAATTTCACCGCAGAGACGGATCAGGGCACCATCACTTTTCACGATTGGATTGGCGACAGCTGGGCCATCCTGTTCTCGCATCCAAAGGACTTCACCCCTGTCTGCACCACCGAATTCTCTGCCGTTGCGCAGCTCTCGGAAGAGTGGGCAAAGCGCAATACCAAAGTGATCGGCGTCTCCGTTGACGGTGTTGAGGATCACAAGAAATGGAAGGGCGACATCGAGAGCTACGGCAATGCCCCGGCCGGTTTCCCGATCATTGCCGATGAGGGTCTTGCGGTTTCCAAAGCCTTCGACATGCTCCCGGCCGAGGCCTATCTGCCCGACGGCCGTACCCCTGCCGACAGCGCTACGGTTCGCTCTGTCTTTATCATCGGTCCCGACAAGCAGCTGAAGCTTTCCATGACCTATCCGATGACCGTGGGCCGAAACTTTGCCGAGATCCTGCGCGCGCTGGACGGTCTGCAGATGTCTGGCAAGGGCGTTGCAACCCCCGCAAACTGGGTGCCCGGCGAAGACGTGATCATCCCGCCGACCGTTTCCAACGAGGACGCCAAAGCCAAGTTCGGCGAGTTTGAAACGATCTTCCCTTACCTGCGCAAAACCAAAGCGCCAGAGTAAACGCGCATTGCGCACCAAAGATCAAAGCCACCGCACTTCTTGCGGTGGCTTTTTTGCCTGCAGGTCGTCGCGAGGGAGGCGGCTCAGTCCGGGGCGGGTGCAAATTCCGCCGCTCTTGTCCGGCGCAGGTCCAATGCCTCAGCCTGCAGGACTTTGCCAAATTCTCCCTCAAGGTCGCGGGTGAAGGCAAGGGTCAGGTTTGAGGCATCCTCATCCAGCCAAAGCGGCGATTTCTTGAGGAACGCGAACCCGTAGTCACGGTGGATCAGACGAGGTTGCGCATAGCTGATGCCTTTCCTCGCGATCGCAGTCAGGATCACGTTGACCAAATCTTCTTTGCTCTCTGCCGAGCGGACGGTGTCTTCCAGGACCTCTTTCATCGAGGGGCTCTGCGGCATCAGGGTCTGCGCGGCAATCGCGCGCAGCTCATCTATGCCATATTCAGCCAGCCTTTGATCAAGCGCGGCAATATCGAGCGTAGAGCCATGCGAGAAACCTTGCTGGATGACCCATTTCGTGAGGCCAATCTCGCCCCGCCTGACCGTGACGGTCTTGTCATTGGTGAGCGGAAAGCTCTTCCAGAAGCGCTGAAACCGCTTATCGTTGAACAGCTTCCCGCTCATCATCAAAGCGAAGGAGCAGTAGTGAAAGTTGCGGTGATTGCTGGAATAGTGCCAGCGGATGTCCCGGAAATTCTTCGGATCGACCCGCGTGTGGCCATAGTTCGTCGCCGCACCCACGAAATCCAGCTCCAGCGCTTCGGCATCGGCCAGCCAATTGCGCGACCCAGGCAAGGGGAACCAGGCAGAATCGTTGAGCAGGACAAAACGCTCCACGCTTGTGTGACGCGCGGCGACCTCAAGAACACCATCGCGGTAGCCGCCAAAATCATAGCCATAGTTCGGACGCTGGATGACGAGATGCGCATGGGCGCGCAGGTGTTCAAGGTCGCCCTCATCAAGGGGCAGGTTTGAGACCACGACGGGCGCGTATCCGTTCTGTGCAAGATACCGCAGCGCCTCGATATGAGACCCGAGAATGCCGGAACTCGGAAAGATCAGGTAGACCGCGACCTTTGGACCCTTGGGGATCTGACCTTCGGTGACGGTCTTCTTTCCAGAAAGGAATAGATCATAATAGGTCCGCGAAAACAAAAGGCTCGCAAGACGAGGCCCAATGTTCTTTAGCTGCCTGCCTTGACGCTTCAGCTCGCGTTTGATCTTCCATAGAGGCAGCGACATCAAAAACCCACTTTCAGCTCAATATGCGCCGGTGATTAGCCTGTTCGAGATGCCAAGGCAACGTGGGGCTCTAGCGTGCGTCAAAGGGCTTGAGCGCGTCCGCACATTGACGTGCGGCCAAAACCCCACGCAGAAAGGCCAGGTGTTTCGCCCGTTTGCGCGCCGACAGCAGGGTGAGTGGCGACAGAAGCTTGCTCAGGGCTTCGATCAGGGCATTTCCAAAGGCGTTGGGCATCCCGTGTTTGCGGCAGGCGTAGACACGGGATTGACCCATGTACCAGGCCTTGAGCGCCGCCGTCCGCGGTGACCGCGCGGTGGATTCGCCAAAGAGATGCACCACCTCAGAGCCTGTCACCAGCCGCAGCGCTCCACAGTCAGCCTGGAGCCGGAGGCTCAGGTCGTCATCCTCGTGATAGAGAAAGATCTTCGGATCAAAGCCCTTAACAGCTTCGAACGCGGCGCGGCGCACAAAAATCGCAGAGCCTTGCAAAACGGGTAGCTCGCAATCCGCGTCAGCCGCCTCGCGCGGCAACCACTGCGCCTTGGGCAAGAGTTTGCTGCGCCGTTTAAAGGCGACCTTGCCATTGCCCTCGCGCAGGCGGGGGTTGAAGGCGCAGGCGTCAGGGTGCGCGTCAGCGGCCTCCAGAAGCGCCTCGATCGCGCCGGGCGCAAGCTGGGCGTCGGGATTGACGAAAAACAGGAACTCCGTTGTCGCCTGTGCCGCGCCGAGATTACAGCCCCGGCCAAAGCCGATGTTGCGTTCTGAGGCAATGAATTCTGCGCCATGGGCTTGCGCAAGATCCCGAATTTCACCCGGATCCTTCGATCCGTTATCGACCACGATACAGTCCACGCCCGCAGGGATTGAGGCCAGCAGGGTCGGCAGCACCGCCGCAGAATTATAGGCAACCGTGACAAGCGTGACGCGGGTCATAAAATCCTTTCCGGCGCTTGCAGAGCGCGGCCCATAAAAAATGCCCGGGAGACGTCGCTCCCGGGCACCTTATGTCAGATCAGATTGTCGTGGGACAGATCTTACTCTGCTTCTTTCTTCTCTGCGACGATCTCTTCGCCGGTTTCCTGATCCACGACTTTCATGGACAGGCGTACCTTGCCGCGATCGTCAAAGCCCAGGAGTTTCACTTTCACTTCCTGACCTTCCTTCAGCACGTCGCTGGGGTGGTTCAGGCGGCGGTTTTCGATCTGGGACACATGCACCAGACCGTCGCGCTTGCCAAAGAAGTTCACGAAGGCGCCGAAGTCGACGATCTTCACAACTTTACCGGTGTAGACCGCGCCTTCTTCCGGCTCTGCCACGATCGCGTGGATCATGTCATAGGCCTTCTGGATCGCTTCGCCGTTGGCGGAGGCAATCTTGATCACGCCGTCGTCGTTGATGTCGACCTTGGCACCGGAGACTTCGACGATCTCGCGGATGACCTTACCGCCGGAACCGATCACTTCGCGGATCTTGTCGGTCGGAACCTGCATGGTCTCGATGCGCGGTGCGTGCTGCGAGAACTCGGAGGCTTCGGTCAGCGATTTGGCCATCTCACCAAGGATGTGCAGGCGGCCCGCTTTGGCCTGAGCCAGCGCGTTTTTCATGATTTCAGGCGTGATGCCTGCAACCTTGATGTCCATCTGCAAGGAGGTGATGCCTGCTTCGGTACCCGCAACCTTGAAGTCCATGTCGCCGAGGTGATCCTCGTCACCAAGGATGTCGGTCAGGATGCCGTAGGAGCCGTCCTCTTCGAGCACGAGGCCCATGGCGACACCGGCAACCGGTGCTTTCAGCGGCACACCTGCGTCCATCATCGAGAGCGAGCCACCACAGACCGAAGCCATGGAGGAAGAGCCGTTCGATTCGGTGATCTCAGAGACCACGCGGATGGTGTAGGGGAAGTCGGTCGGAGCCGGCAGAACCGCCTGCAGCGCGCGCCATGCGAGCTTGCCGTGGCCGATTTCACGACGACCCGGGGAGCCCACGCGGCCCACTTCACCAACCGAGTAGGGCGGGAAGTTGTAGTGCAGCAGGAAGTTCGATTTGAAGTTGCCGTGCAGCGCGTCGATGAACTGCTCATCGTCGCCGGTGCCGAGCGTGGTCACCACGAGACCCTGCGTTTCACCACGGGTGAACAGCGCAGACCCGTGTGTCCGCGGCAGAAGGCCGGTCTGGCACTCGATCGCGCGGACCTGATCCAGGGCACGACCGTCGATGCGGCGACCGTTTTTCACAACGTCGCCCCGCAGAACAACAGATTCGAGCTTTTTCAGCGCAGAGCCGAGGTTGCCGTCTTCCTGCTGCTCTTCGGTCAGAGATGCGATGATCTCTTCTTTGGCGGCGCCAACGGCAGCAACGCGTTCCTGCTTGTCAGAGATCGCATAGGCTGCGCGCATCTTCTCTTCGCCCGCTGCTTTAACGGCAGCATAGAGGTCGGAGTAATCCGGCGGCGTGAAGTCGAAGGGCTCTTTTGCGGTTTCTTCCGCGAGCGAGACGATCAGATCGATGACCGGCTGGATTTGCTCGTGTGCGAAGGTCACAGCGCCGAGCATTTCTTCTTCGGTCAGCTCGTAAGCTTCGGACTCGACCATCATCACGGCGTCTTTGGTGCCTGCAACAACAAGGTCCAGACGCTGCTCGGGGTTGAGGCGCAGATCCTGCATGTCGTCGACGGTCGGGTTCAGGATGTACTCGCCATCCTCGTAACCGACGCGTGCACCCGCGATCGGACCCATGAACGGCACGCCAGAGATGGTCAGCGCGGCGGAGGCGGCGATCATCGCGACGATGTCGGGGTCATTGACCAGATCGTGGGACAGCACGGTGCACATCACCAGAACTTCGTTTTTGAAGCCGGGAACGAACAGCGGGCGGATCGGGCGGTCGATCAGACGTGCAGTCAGCGTCTCTTTTTCAGTCGGACGCGCTTCACGTTTGAAAAAGCCGCCCGGAATTTTACCGGCGGCGTAGTA
Organism: Epibacterium sp. HA2-3; assembly: GCF_055693725.2. Taxonomy (NCBI): domain Bacteria; kingdom Pseudomonadati; phylum Pseudomonadota; class Alphaproteobacteria; order Rhodobacterales; family Roseobacteraceae; genus Epibacterium; species Epibacterium sp. HA2-3. The sequence goes on from NZ_CM172490.1 coordinate 82,932, forward strand.
TTTTTCCTGGTAATGCACGGTCAGCGGAAAGAAATCCTGACCGGGCTTTTGTTCGCGGGCGTAGGTCACGTTGGCCATGACCGAGGTTTCGCCGAGGGTCGCGATCACGGTGCCATCTGCCTGGCGCGCAACCTTGCCGGTTTCCAGTGTGAGCGTTTCTTCGCCCCACTGCATTGTTTTCGTCGTTACGTTGAACATCTATCGTATCCTAAGTCGGAGCGCTCCCAGGCGTATCCCGGGTCTCCTAATTGCGTGGCGGCCCCATTGCCGCCGACCCTTATGCTATCTTTCTTTCGCGTGCCGGGGTCTGGGCACATCGTCTCAGATACTTCCGCCCATACAGCAGTTTCGCGCAGAAAGAAAGTGTTCGCTGACGCCGCGCAGCAATCGGTCAGCTGCGCACGCCCCGTTCGAGTGTTTTGCGCTCGGCGGCATCCAGCCGCGCCAGCGCCGCGTCGGGGCTGAGCCCTTCGCGGGTGGCAGCCTGCCAGATCCGGCGACAGGACTGCGCCGACCACGGCAAAGCCGCCTCGCGCAGCCAGGCCCGCAGGGGGGCGGGCAGGCGATCATAAGCGGCCATCGGATCCTCGCGTCGGGTGCGGGTCGGCAAAGCGACCGCGCCCCGGTTGGCGTTTCTCTGTTGCCGTCTCATGATCATGCGGCCTGATCGGCCCGCCGCCACAGCGGGAAGGGATCGTCCAGATCCGCATAGTCCTGCAGAGTCTCGGCCGTTGCTTCGGGGATCAGGCAGGCATCCAGCGTGGCCTTCAGGACGGGCCAGTCGATGCCCGCGCCGATGAAAACCAATTCCTGACGGCGATCGCCAAAGGGCTCCTGCCAATGCGCCTGTATATAGTCGCGCGCCTGCTGGTGGGTGGGCCAGCGTTCGGCAGGAACGGATGCCCACCATGTCCCCAAGGGCGCCACGCTTGATAGCGCCCCCGCAAGCGAGAATTCCGCCACCCACTCGGGGCGGGTCGCAACCCAGAAATGCCCCTTGGCGCGGATTACCCCGGGCAGATTGCCGTTCAGCACCGCGTGCAATTTGCTGGGATCAAACGGCGCCCGTGCGCGATATACAAAGGACGCGATGCCGTATTCTTCGGTCTCCGGCACATGATCGGCAAAGCCATAAAGCTCCTTCGCCCACATCGGGTGTTCGTGCGCCTTTTCAAAATCAAAGAGCTTGGTGTCGAGGATCTTGTCGGCAGACACCTCGCTGAAATCGGTCTCGGTGATCTCGGCATCTGCGTTGAGGCTGCGAATGATCTTGCGTGCCGCGTCCACTTGCTCGGCGCTGGCGAGGCTCACCTTGTTAAGCACAACCACATCGGCAAATTCGATTTGGTCGGTCAGCAGATGCACCAGGGTGCGCTCGTCTTCTTCGCCCAGCGTCTCGCCCCGGTCCGCCAGCAGGTCGTGGCTGGCAAAATCGTTCAGCAGGTTCACCGCGTCGACCACCGTGACCATCGTGTCCAGACGCGCCACATCTGAGAGGCTCTCGCCTTCGGCATCGCGAAAATCAAAGGTTGCAGCGACCGGCAGCGGCTCCGAGATCCCGGTGGACTCGATCAGCAAATAGTCAAAGCGGTTCTCAGCAGCGAGACGGCGCACCTCGGCCAGAAGGTCATCGCGCAGGGTGCAGCAGATGCAGCCGTTGGACATTTCCACCAGCGTTTCTTCGGTCTGGCTGAGGTCAGCACCGCCCTCGCGCACCAGATCCGCGTCGATGTTGACCTCGCTCATATCGTTCACAATCACCGCAACGCGCCGGCCTTCGCGGTTGTTCAGGATGCGGTTTAAAAGCGTGGTCTTCCCTGCGCCGAGGAAGCCAGAGAGGACGGTGACGGGAAGGCGGGGATCGGGCATCTGCGACTCCTGTGTGATATGTTATAAAATAACAATCATGATGCGCAAAAAGAGGCAAGACCCTTGCTGCGCACCGCGGGTCAAAATCAGACGCCGCGCATAAAAAAACGCCCGCTCCCAAGGTGGGGCGGGCGTTCCTTGACCGAAGTCCTGAGCGGCGTCTTAGCGACGGATGCCCAGTTTCTTGATCAGGTCCTGATAGCGCGCTTCTTCTTTGCCCTTCAGGTAGTCCAGCAGCTTACGGCGCTGAGCAACCATTTTCAGAAGACCACGGCGGCCGTGGTTGTCTTTTTTGTGGGTTTTGAAGTGCTCGGTGAGCGTGTTGATGCGCGAGGTCAGGATTGCGACCTGGACTTCCGGAGAACCGGTGTCGCCCTCTTTGGTCGCGAATTCTTTCATCAGGCGTGTTTTTTCTTCTGCAGTGATCGACATCGGGGTCTCCTTCATAAGGTTAGAGTGGATGGCGCAGGCCGGGATGTCGTCCAGCGCAGGCCCATGGAGAGTCCCAAGTGGCGGTGATTCCACATCGGGATGCGGGTCATTACGGAATTCAGACCCGTTTTGCAAAGGAAATCGCGCGCGGTGCGGTTCGGGGAAGAGGGGCTAAGCACCCGTTTGCTGGTGTTTTCTCAACAGAAGCCATTCGGCACCCTTTGTTCAACAGTCTCGGGATAGGCAATGGGCACAGTGGCCACCCTATTCTGGCAATGGCAGATGCGCCACGTCGCCCGCCTCGGCCTCCACCAGCAAGATCTCATCTGCTGTCAGGGTCTCAGCCCCGGTGAGGCGCATGGCGATCTCTCCGTCCAGACGCACAAGTGTCTGTCCCGGTGTGTCCGGATCGGGTTCGAGCTCCAGCTCGGGCAGACCCTGCGCGCTATCATAGATCAGGTGGAGCTGATCCTCGGCGCTGTTGAAATCGACCAGCTCGACAGTGCCTTGTGCGATCCAATCGCCAAGCAGTATCTGGTCCGCGCCATCGCCACCTGTGACGTAATCCGACGCCCCGGCAATCAACGTGTCGTCGCCGTCACCGCCGTTGATAAAGTCGCGCTCTGCATCGTCGTCTGCGCCCGTGACCACGTCATTGCCACGCCCGCCAAACAGCGTGTCCTCGCCCGCGCCGCCAAACACACGGTCGTCATCGTCGTTGCCATGCACCGCATCGCTGCCCGCGCCGCCCGCGACCACATCTGCGCCGGAGCCGCCATGCAACGTGTCGTCGCCGGCGTCGCCCTGCAAGCTGTCCGCCTCCAGCCCGCCCAACAGGGAATCAGCGCCGTCGCCCCCAGAGAGAGAATCCTGTCCCTCTCCTCCGTCGAGGTGATCGTCGCCCGCGTCGCCATGGAGCGTGTCTTCTCCGGCCGCGCCATAAAGGTCATCCGCACCCGCGCCACCGCTGAGGTAGTCATTGCCGTCATAGCCGTTGATCTGATCATCGCCCCCCAGCCCCGAGATTTCATCATCGGTCGCGCCGCCAGAGAGCTGATCGAGATCCTCCGTACCAAGGATGATATTGCGCTCATCAGTGCCGTCACCGTCAGCGATCTGAGGGCTCTCGTCTGTCTCTGTGGTGTCGGAGGCATCGTTGCCAGCAGGGTCGACGCCCGTGAGGAATTCGTCAGGCGAGACGATTGTGCTGCCGGTGCCATCCGCTTCGGCATCGGGATTTGTTTCGTCCGAGTCCGCGTCATCGGACTCAAAATCAATCATGATCGCACTGCCAACTGCGACCATTCCGAGGATACTGGCCAACCACAACATGGCACCGGTCCATTTCGTTTCAGACACTCTTTAACGAGGGAGAGCCTCTCACAAAGAGATGGCTAAACTCTAAACAAAACAGGAACGCAGGTGCATGCAGCCCTTATTGCTCAATATCTTGACGCCAGAGCAGGGGCTGTTGCGCATAGGGAATATAGAGGGGGTGTTTGGGGTGACCGGCTTTGCTTAGTCCCAAGTGGTGCAGCGGGCGACCGCTGGCCCGCAATGCTGCGGCGACCCGAGGGCCTTGGTTGCGATGCGCCCCATGGGTCCCCCACGCGCAGATCACCATATCGGCCCAGTCAAGACCCGCCTGCAACACCGACATATTGTCTGCCCCTTCGGGATCCGCTGCGGCGCGCATGTCGCGTGGGTCGGTGGCGCGATAGGCAAAGATATTTGTGGCCTGAAAACCGCCAAACCCCAGCGCCCGCGCACGTCTTTCGCAGCGTTCGATGGTGGGGTCGTTCTGGACCTCTGTTGCCTTGGAGGGGTTCAGCATCACGAACATCACCTTTTGCCCCTGCGGCTCCCAGATCCGGGTCAGGCTGTAGCGATATGTTTCGCAATCGGAATAGAGCGCGGTGGAGGGTGCATCGCCCTTAACGTGATGACGTGTGATCATGGGGCGGGTTTTGGCGCATCGCGGGGCGAAGTGCAATTGCTGCCCGGCGCCGGTGTAGCAGCATCCACCGAGCCGCTCACACAAGGGTCGGGCGGGAAGGTCAATACGTCTGACCCATTGTTTCGCGTGCGAAACAATGGGTCAGCGGCTTTTCCCTATACTTTACAGTGTCTTAATCTTGATTGTGCGAGCGTGAATGGCGCGTGCGCGCAACGCGGGTAAAGCGCCTCAGTCCTGATTGAAAACGCGCGAAGGGTGCAGCTCTCCGGCCTTGTAGGTGCCCACGGCCACGGCTTTGCCTTCAAGAGAGGCCCAGGCTTCCTCGCCATATTCCACGTCAGAGGCGATCACCATGCCCGGGTTGCCGTTGCGCAGCCGGGTCGCGCCTTGCGGTGTGCATTTCAGCTCGGGCAGATCCGCAAGTCCCTCCTCAAGCGGCCGTAGGAACTGGTCGATCTCGGGTGATTTTGCAAGCGCGTCAATCTGTTCAAGGGTCACGCCATCTTCTGCATCAAACGGGCCGGACCAGATCCGGCGCAGCTCTTGAACATGGCCCAGACAGCCGAGTTTCTCGCCCAGATCGCGCGCGATGGAACGCACGTAGCCGCCCTTGCCGCACGTCATTTCCAGCACAACATGATCGGCGTCGGGACGATCCAGCATCACCAGCTCTTCGACCCAGAGCGGACGGGCGGAAAGCTCCACGTCTTCGCCGTCCCGCGCCAGCTTGTAGGCACGCTGACCGTCGATTTTTACAGCGGAGAACTTCGGTGGCACCTGCTGGATTTCGCCAATAAAGCCAAGCAGCGCTTCTTTGATGTCATCATCCGTGGGGCGCTCTGCAGAGGTCGCAATCACTTCACCTTCGGCGTCATCCGTATTGGTCGCCGCCCCAAGGGTCACGGTGAACGTATAGGCTTTCATGGCGTCGGTGATAAACGGTACGGTCTTCGTCGCCTCGCCAAGCGCCACCGCAAGCACACCGGTTGCCTCGGGGTCGAGCGTACCGGCATGGCCTGCTTTTTTGGCGTCGAACGCCCAACGGACCTTGTTGACCACCGCCGTCGAGGTGAGGCCTGCGGGTTTGTCCACCACCAACCAGCCGGAAATGTCGCGTCCCTTGCGTTTGCGTCCCATGAATGCCCTCAGAAATGTCGGATAAGGCGCGCGGCGTAGCGCAGGACTGACGGGCTGTCAATTCTGTAGCGTGTCGCCTTCGTTCGTGTCGCGATCTTCGATCACGCCCACCACCGGCCCCATCATGAAGCCCGCATCTGATCGCTGCAGGTCAGGCGCATGCAAGCGCGAGATATTTCCATCAAAATAAAGCGCTTGGGGCAGCTGGAGGTGATCGCGAAAGAGGCCCGCAAAATCGTGGAAGTTCACTGTATTGCGCGAAATCGCAAAGACCACGCGGCGGCCATCGGCGCTGGTCCCGACGCCATTGCGGATGTAGCGGGAATCGCTGTCCTTGAGGAACCGAGGATGCAGCTCGCCGTCTATCACCAGCATTGGCCCGGATTGGGTCGCACTTTTGCAGGTGGTGCCGCTGGCCTCAAAGGCGAGGGTCTCGATTACATCGGCCCGCCCCTCACGCAGGCAAAAGACGCCATTGGGCACAAGCCCAAAATTGCCAGGACCGGGGTTTGTAACCAACCGCATCTCTTGGCTGCCGTCCTCCACATAGAGCCCCACCGGCGAGCGATCAGAGTGATACATGCCTGCGTTAGTGGCAAAGGCCAGTGTCTTGCCTTCTGCTTCGAGTCGGTCCTCGATGGTAGAGAAATGCCCCATGACCGCACCCGTATCGTCGCGCAGGAACAGTCGAAGCTCTTCCCGGCTGGCGTCCACCTCGCACAGGGCATAGCGATTGCCTTCATAGGCCAGGTCCTGGCACTCGACGGCAGAGGCCTGTCCCGACCAGAGCACAATCCCAAGAGGCAGGCCCCACAGCAGAGCGCGCCACATGGCCTCAGTCCTCCAGATCGCGGCGCACCGCGTCCTGATTGAACAGCCGCCGGGTGTCATCCATGCGATCAAAAGTCTCGTCGATCTGGAATCGCAGATCGGGGGTGAATTTCAGCCCGGTCTTCTTGCCAATGGCGCGGCGCAGCTCGCTCTTGTTGCGTGCGAGCAGTTGCAGCACGTCCTCTTGGCCCTTGCCTCCGAGAGGCAGCACATAGGCCGTTGCGATCTTGAGATCCGGCGAGGTGCGCACTTCGCCGACAGTGATAGAGAGACGGTTCAGCTCCGGATCATGGATGTCACCACGCGCCAGCACTTCGGAAAGTGTGCGCCGGATGACTTCGCCGACGCGAAGCTGACGTTGAGAGGGGCCGGGCCCGTCGTGGAACTTGTTCTTTGCCATAAGACTCGATCTATGCCGAAAGCCGCCCTTTGCCAAGCGGTCCTCAGCAGGGTAGGAGGAATCCAGCGGATAGTCCAATCAGAGAGTGAGGCCATGACGGATAAACCAGGGATCGTGATCACCGGCGCTTCGGGGCGCATGGGGCAAATGCTGATCAAGACGGTGCTGGACAGCGACAAAGCCGAACTTGCCGGTGTGGTCGAGCGCGAAGGCCACGACTGGGTCGGTCAGGATATTGGTATCGCAATGGGGGGCGCGGCCCTTGGAGTTGTGGTCACCGACGATGCGGGCTCGGCCTTCGCGGGCGCACAGGCGGTCATTGATTTTACCGCACCGCAGGCCACGATCGCCTTTTCCAAACTGGCCGCAGAGGCTGGCTGCGTACATGTGATCGGAACTACGGGCATGAGCGAGGCGGAAATCGCCCAGCTGGATCCCGCGGCCCAGGACACGGTTCTGGTCCGCGCCGGAAACATGTCTCTGGGCGTTAACCTGTTGGTTCAACTGACCAAAAAGGTCGCCGCCGCACTCGACGAGGATTTCGATATCGAAGTGATCGAGGCGCACCACCACCACAAAGTGGACGCGCCCTCGGGCACCGCATTGATGCTTGGGGAAGCTGCGGCAGAGGGCCGGGGTGTGGCGCTTGCCGAGGTTTCGGACCGGGGGCGTGATGGGATCACGGGTGCACGCAAAAAAGGCGACATTGGGTTCTCGGCCATTCGCGGTGGCGACATCGTCGGAGAGCATGACGTTCTTTTTGCAGCAGCGGGCGAGCGCATCGTGCTGCGCCATATGGCCACGGATCGCGCGATCTTTGCCCGTGGCGCACTCAAGGCCGCGCTTTGGGGGCAAGGCAAAGACGCCGGCGCCTACGACATGATTGATGTTCTCGGGCTTTGAGCAAGATCTGAAGCCTTGATCACATGGGGGCTTTAACCGCATCGGGCCGACCTCCGGGTCGGCGCCCCCGGCCGGGGTATCTGGAAAAAGCTGCAAGCGCCGAAGCTTCTTCTAACCCCAAATATCCCGGGGTGAGCGCCCGCAGGGAGCGAGGGGCAGAGCCCCTTGTGGCCGTGCTCAAGAACTGGCCGTGCTCAAAAATCGATCGCGATGCCTTTTTTCTCCCAATCGCCATAGCGCGCGGGATCGGGGCCGTCGCGACCACCAAGCTCGGTTGGCAACGGTTTTTCCGCGTCACGGGCCTTGCGGCGTTCCTCAGCCTCCGCCAGCGCGCGCTGGGCGGCTGCGGGCAGGTCCTTTGCCCGGTTGGATTCGGGGGTGTCGCTCATCGGGGCTTCTCCGCAGCATGGGTTTCTTTATCCTGAGCCTATGATATACGCCCGCGTCCGATGTGGACAAGCCGATCCCCGATCAGGAGCACTTCTCTATGACTGACCATCCTTCCTCCGCCTCAGATGCCCGTCGCGCTGCGGTTGCGCTTCTCGACAAGGTTCTGGGCGAAGGGCTCTTGCTCTCGGAGTGTCAGACGCAGATCTTGGAGCGGCTCGAGCCCGCGGATCGGGCCCGCGCGCAACGCCTCGCGCTGCAGGTCCTGCGCGCGCTGGAACGGGCCGACCGCGTGCTTGCAAAACATCTGCGCAAGCCGCCGGCGCTTCATGTGCGCAATGCGTTGCGTCTGGGCACTGTCGAGCTCTGTTCGGGCGGCGCGGCGCATGGGGTTGTGAATGACATCGTCAATCTCGTGGCGCGTCACCGTCGCCATGGCCAGCTCAAGGGGCTGGTCAATGCGGTGCTGCGTAAGGTGGCCACCGAGGGGCCCGGCGAATGGGCCAAGCTGCGGGTGCCGCGTTTGCCCAAATGGCTGCGCGCGCCTCTGGTGCAGGCGTGGGGCAGCGATGCGATGCTCGCAATCGAAGCGGCCCATTACAAAGGCGCGCCTTTGGATCTGAGCGCCAAGCCGGGGGCAGATCTGGCGGCGCTGGAAGGTGCGATGACCCCTACTGGAAGCCTGCGTTTGCAGGAAGCGGGTCAAGTCTCGGCCCTTCCCGGCTATGAACAGGGGGCGTGGTGGGTGCAGGACGCAGCCGCAGCCCTTCCGGCGCAGCTTTTGAATGCTGCGCGCGGCGAACGTGTGCTTGATCTCTGTGCGGCGCCCGGCGGCAAAACCTTGCAGATGGCTGCTTCAGGGGCTCAGGTCACAGCGGTTGATATTTCCGAAAACCGCCTTGCGCGTCTGCAGGAGAACCTCACGCGCACCGGGCTCTCTGCCACGGTTGTTGCAGGCGATGTGTTTGAACAAAAGGGGCAGTATGATGCGGTTCTGCTGGATGCCCCCTGTTCAGCCACAGGTACCATCCGCCGCCATCCGGATTTGCCCCATGCCAAGGACGGTGCCGGTTTTGGCGGGCTCATCGAGCTGCAGGCGCAGATGCTCGCCCACGCCTGGGGGCTGGTGCGGCCCGGAGGGCGTCTGGTCTACTGTACCTGTTCCCTCTTGCCAGACGAAGGTGAATGTCAGGTCGAAGATATGCTCGAGATGTTCCCCGGTGCCCGGATCGGCGACCGGCTGAAGTCGCTTTCGGGTATTGATCCAAGTTGGATCACCGAAGAAGGTGGCCTGCGCCTCAGACCGGACTATTGGGCCGAGATTGGCGGTATGGACGGGTTCTACATGGCCGAACTCGTAAAGGCCGAGGTCTAAGGCTCCGCAAGGCACCCGGTGCCCCGCCCGCAGGGCGCCCGGCCCAACGGGAGCGGACCCTGCTCTGATGATACGCGACGGGCGGGAGAGTTTGCAGCTCTGGCGTCCTCGTCGCAACAGAGCGCATGACTCCCGACCGCAGGCGCGTTATCCTCCCGCCAAAACGCCAAAGGCGCGTGAGGCAAGAGAGCATGTCCAAATATGACCGAATGGCCAGTCGCGGCACGCGACTGCTGAACCGCTATACCGCCTGGAAGGCGCGCAAACAGCCCGCGGCCACTGGGTTTGTCTCGCAGCCCGAGCCGCGTACCATAGGCAGTTTTGCGCGTGGGCGGCAGCTGGTGGCCGGCAACCTCCTGTTTGCAGGCTATCTGGTAGAGAGTGACACCACTGGCCTTTGGGATGTGGAGGCGCCTGATTTTGCCTTTGAGGCAGAGCGCCAGGGCTGTACATGGCTCGATGATCTGGCCGCGGTTGGCGATCTGAAGGCGCGCAGCAAGGCCCAGCACTGGGTCTGGGGCTGGATCGATGAGTTTGGCAAGGGCACTGGTCCCGGCTGGTCGCCGGATCTGACCGGGCGGCGCGTGATTCGATGGATCAACCACGCCCTATTCCTGCTGAGTGGTCAGGACAAACGAGCCTCCGATGCCTTTTATCGGTCTCTCTCGCAGCAGACGTGGTTCCTGTCGCAGCGCTGGAAGGGGGCATCGCCTGGCTTGCCGCGGTTTGAGGCGCTTACCGGGCTGATCTATGCGGGGCTTGCGCTCAAGGGCTGCGAGGAACTCGCAGACCCTGCGGTCAAAGCGCTGGCTCAGGACTGCGCGCAGCAGATCAACGCCGAGGGCGGCCTGCCGACCCGCAACCCCGAAGAGCTACTGGATGTGTTCACCTTGCTCACATGGGCCGCAGCGGCGTTGCATGAAGCGGGACGGTCGGTGCCGCGCGAGCATCACGCCGCGCTGGATCGTATCGCACCCACACTGCGGGCCTTGCGCCACAGCGACGGGGCGCTGGCGCGGTTTCATGGCGGCGGGCGTGGGCAGGAGGGCTGGCTCGATCACGCGCTGGCCGCCTCGCATGTCCCTGCAAGACCCTTTGAAGGGCTGGCGATGGGGTTTGCGAGGCTCTCTGCGCGGCGCACTTCGCTCATCATTGATGCCACCGTGCCACCCGTTGGCAAGGCCTCCTACAATGCACACGCTTCGACTTTGGCTTTCGAGCTAACGTCCGGGCGGCGTCCCTTGATCGTGAATTGCGGCGCGGGCGAGAATTTCGGGCTGGAGTGGCGCCGGGCGGGACGGGCCACGCCCTCTCATTCTGCGCTCTGTATCGAAGGGCACTCAAGCGCCCGGCTGGCCGCGCCGCAAAAGGGCACGGGACATGAGTTCCTGATCGACGCGCCCACCGATGTGCCAATCGAGCGCGAAGACCTTGTGGATGGGTATCGGTTTCAGGGTGCTCATGATGGCTATGCCAAATCCTATGGCGTGACCATTGCGCGCTCTTTGGAACTGTCGGTGGACGGGCGCATGGTGTCGGGCGAGGACATGGTGCTGGCACTTGATGACGCCGCAAAAAAGCGCTTCGACAGGGCGCTGGACGCGGGCGGCCTGCGCGGTATTGGCTATGATTTACGGTTCCATTTGCACCCGGATGTGGACGCAGCCCTTGACTTAGGGGGCGCAGCAGTATCCATGGCGCTCAAGAGTGGGGAAATCTGGGTATTCCGTCACGATGGTCAATGCGACCTCAAGCTGGAAACCAGCGTTTACCTGGAAAAGGCCCGCTTGAAGCCGCGTCAATCGCTGCAAATCGTCCTGTCGGGCCGGGCCATTCAATATGCGACCCAGATCCGCTGGACCCTCAGCAAGGCGCAGGAAACGGCTGTGGCCGTGCGCGACTTGGCCCGCGACGACCCCATGGCCTACGAAGAGTGAACCTGAACAAGGATTCTGACACCGATGACCGACCTCCACCCCGTCCGCCGCGCCCTTCTGTCCGTCTCTGACAAAACCGGGCTGATCGAGCTGGGTAAATCCCTCGCTGAGCGCGGGGTTGAACTGCTCTCGACCGGTGGCACCGCCAAGGCGCTGCGCGATGCCGGGCTGACCGTGAAGGACGTCTCCGAGGTGACCGGCTTTCCCGAGATGATGGATGGCCGCGTAAAAACCCTGCATCCGATGGTGCATGGCGGCCTTCTGGCTCTGCGCGACAATGACGCGCATGTGGCCGCGATGACCGAGCATGGCATTGGCGAAATCGACCTCTTGGTGGTGAACCTCTACCCCTTTGAGGCGGCGCTGAAGCGCGGTGCGGCCTATGACGAAATGATCGAGAACATCGACATCGGTGGTCCCGCGATGATCCGCGCGGCGGCCAAGAACCACGCGTTTGTCAATGTGGTGGTGGATGTTGAGGATTACGGCGTCCTCTTGGAGGAGCTGGACCAGAACGACGGTCAGACCTCCTTTGCCTTCCGTCAGTGGCTGGCACAGAACGCCTATGCGCGCACCGCTGCCTATGATGCCGCTGTGTCGAACTGGATGGCCGGTGCGATCGGTCTTGAGGCGCCGCGCCGCCGTGCCTTTGCCGGTCAGATTGCGCAGACGCTGCGCTATGGCGAGAACCCGCATCAGGATGCGGCCTTCTACACCGATGGCACCGAGCGTGTGGGCGTGGCGACCGCAGAGCAGTTGCAGGGCAAGGAACTCTCCTACAACAACATCAACGACACCGACGCAGCCTTTGAACTCGTGAGCGAATTCGCCCCCGAGGACGGCCCGGCCGTGGCGATCATCAAACACGCCAACCCCTGCGGCGTGGCGCGTGGCGCAACCCTCTTGGAGGCATACAACAAGGCGTTTGACTGCGATCGCACCTCTGCGTTTGGCGGTATAGTTGCGCTCAACATGCCGCTTGATGCCGAGACCGCAGAGGCAATCACCCAGATCTTTACCGAAGTGGTGATCGCACCGGGTGCCTCGGATGAGGCCAAGGCGATCTTTGCGGCGAAGAAGAACCTGCGCCTGTTGGTCACCGAGGGCCTGCCCAACCCGCAGGACGCAGGCCTGACCACCCGTCAGGTTTCGGGCGGGATGCTGGTGCAGGACAAGGACGTTGGCCACCGGGCCATGGACGACCTGAAAGTCGTGACCGAAAAGGCGCCGACCGAAGAGCAGATGGCGGATCTGCTCTTTGCCTGGAAGGTCGCCAAACATGTGAAATCCAACGCGATTGTTTATGTCAAAGACGGCCAGACGGTGGGCGTGGGCGCAGGCCAGATGAGCCGCGTCGACTCCGCCACGATTGCAGGTGTCAAAGCACAGCGCATGGCGGATGCGATGGAACTGCCCGAAAGCCTCGCCAAAGGCTCCGCAGTGGCGTCGGATGCTTTCTTCCCCTTCGCTGATGGCCTGATGGAAGCAGCTTCCAATGGCGCCACCTGCGTCATTCAGCCCGGTGGCTCCATGCGTGATGACGAGGTGATCAAGGCGGCGAATGACGCGGGGCTTGCCATGGTCTTTACCGGTATGCGCCACTTCCGCCACTAAGACCGGAGATCAGAAGACCATGCGGAGCTACGCGCTGTATCTTGCGGCCCTCATTGCGCTGATCGTGGATCAGGCCACCAAGATCGGAGTCGTCTTCGGCCTCGATCTGGTGCGTGTGCTGCGCATTGATGTGGCTCCGCCCTTGCTCAACTTTCGCTATGGCGAAAACCGGGGCATCAATTTTGGTCTGTTCAATGATGGCGGCGATTCCAGCCGCTGGATCTTGATCGGGATCTCTTTGATAATCTGTGCTGCGGTGTTCCTCTGGGTGCGCCGCAGCCACGCCAACAGTCGCCTGATGCTGATCAGCGCAGGGCTGGTCATCGGCGGTGCGCTCGGCAATGTGCTGGACCGGGTGCTCTATGGCTATGTGCTCGATTTTCTCAACATGTCGTGCTGCGGGATCAACAACCCTTATGTGTTCAATGTCGCGGATGTGTTCATTTTTGCGGGAGCGGCAGGGTTGATCCTGTTTGAAGGCCGCGCAAAAAAGCCCGCGTGACCTCCTGCGCGATATGCGCTAGAGGTAGGGAGACCGTCTGGGCCTGCGGCGGGTGGATCGCCGGATAAGGACCCAACTGATTGATAACGCATGTCTGAGGCGCTTTCCGGGTTCTGGCTGTCGCGCGGCATGCACAAAGAGGATCGCGCCCCATGCGCTTTGTGACTGCACCGATCATCTTGAGCTCTATTTTGCTGCTGGGCGCTTGTGCCAACAAGCCGCTGCATGATCTGGATGCGCGCCGCAACTCGCCGGATGAATTCCTCGTTTTGCCCAGCAAACCGCTGGAACAGCCGGAAAGCTATGCTGCCCTGCCCGAGCCCACGCCCGGTGGCAGCAATCGCACCGACCGCAACCCGCAGGCCGAAGCGATTGTCGCGCTGGGCGGACGGCCGAGTGGCGCCGGGATCCCTGCCTCCGAAGGGACATTGGTGGCGGCGGCAAGCCGCTACGGCGTTGAAGGTGACATTCGCGAGACATTGACGGCCGAGGACACGAAGCGGCGCAAGAGGGCGGGGATTCTCGCAAATATCAAGCTCTTCCCCGTGGACCGCTATGCGGAAACCTATGAGGGCGATGCGCTGGATCCGCAACGCGTCAGCGCCGCCTATCGTCGGGCCGGGGTTCCGACGCCCTCTTCGCCACCAAACGGCGAATAACCCTTCACAATTTCGGCAAACCGTCTTGTCGCTGACGGTCGGCACCGTAATTTGATGCCCAGCAGGCTAAAACGACTCTGCGCCGGGCCGTGTCGTCGCGCGCGCTCGGGTACCGATCTGGAGGATAGGACACATGACAACTGAGGCAGCAATCCTGTCGGGGCTTCGGGCCAGCTGGCGGTCTGCGCTTTGTGCCGTCGTGATGGCGACAGGACTTGGCGCGCCGGGTCTTATGGCGCAGGAGACGTCCGTGGATGGGGCAGGGGCCGCGCAAACCTCGCAAAGCGGCGCCGAGATGGTCACAACCTTCACACTTGAAAATGGCATGATGGTGGTCGTGGTCGAAGACCATCGCGCCCCTGTGGTGCAGCATATGGTCTGGTACCGTGCCGGTTCTGCAGATGAGCCAGTCGGTCAGAGCGGTGTTGCGCATTTTCTCGAACATCTGTTGTTCAAAGGGACCGACACGCTGGAGGCGGGCGAGCTTTCGGCGACGGTGGCGCGCAATGGCGGGCGCGACAATGCGTTCACCAGCTATGACTACACCGCGTATTTTCAGCGCGTGGCTGCCGACCGGCTTGAGCTGATGATGCAGATGGAAGCGGACCGGATGCGCAATCTGCGCCTCACCGAGACCGACATCGTGACCGAGCGCGAGGTGATCCTCGAGGAGCGCAATCAGCGCACCGACAATGATCCAACGGCCCTGTTTCGAGAGCAGATGCGCGCGGTGCAATATCTCAACCATCGCTATGGCCAGCCGGTGATTGGCTGGCGGCATGAGATGGAGACCCTGTCGATGGAGGACGCGCTGTCCTACTACGGCACTTATTATGCGCCAAACAATGCCATCCTTGTGGTGTCGGGCGATGTGCAACCCGAGGCGGTCCGCAAGCTGGCCGAGACCTATTACGGCGTGATCCCGGCCAACCCAGATCTGCCCGAGCGGCTGCGCAGCGAGGAGCCCCCCCAAACCGCGGCGCGCCGGCTGACCTTTGCCGATCCCCGGGTGTCTCAGCCTTATGTGCAGCGGTCTTATCTGGCGCCCGAACGTGACAGTGGCAGTCAGGAAAAAGCGGCGGCGCTTTATCTGCTCTCGCAGCTTCTGGGCGGGGGCAGCACGTCTTATCTCGCCAATGCGCTCCAGTTCGAGCAGCAGGTGGCGGTTTATACGGCAGCCTTCTATTCGGGGGTGTCGCTGGATGACACCACGTTTGATTTTGTGATTGTGCCTGCCGATGGCGTCACGCTGGACGAGGCCGAGGCCGCGCTGGATCGCAGCGTTGCGCGGTTTCTTGAGGCTGGCGTTGATACCGCACAGCTCGACCGGATCAAGCTGCAGCTGCGCGCCTCGGAGATTTATGCCCGCGATGACGTCGATCGGATTGCCAACCGCTATGGTCGCGCGTTGACCTCCGGGCTGACGGTTGAGGACGTGCAGGACTGGCCACGGGTGCTGCAATCCATCACCGAAGACGAGATCATCGCCGTCGCGCGCGAGGTCTTGCGCCCGCAAGCCTCGGTCACCGGATACCTGATCCAAAGCCCGCAGGAGGTCGCCCAATGAGCCGCTTCAAGACAGCCCGACGTGCGCGTGCTTTTGACATGCGTCCCGTGAAACGCGCCCTGATGGCGCTATGCCTCGGGTTTGCGC
The DNA here is from genome assembly GCF_055693725.2 of Epibacterium sp. HA2-3. Classification (NCBI taxonomy): domain Bacteria; kingdom Pseudomonadati; phylum Pseudomonadota; class Alphaproteobacteria; order Rhodobacterales; family Roseobacteraceae; genus Epibacterium; species Epibacterium sp. HA2-3. The sequence continues at coordinate 98,589 of NZ_CM172490.1, forward strand.
TGATGTTCGCTGCGCAGATGGCGCGGGCGGAGATCGACATCAAGGAGGTGACCTCGCCTGGCGGCATCAAGGCTTGGCTGGTCGAAGATCACAGTATCCCCTTCGCGGCGCTGGAACTGCGGTTCCGGGGCGGCACCTCGCTGGATGCGCCCGGAAAACGCGGGGCCGTGCATCTGATGGGCGGGCTCCTCGAAGAGGGGGCGGGGGAGCTGCGTGCGCAGGACTATGCCCGCGCGCTTGAGGCCCTTGCTGCAGATTTTTCCTATGACGCGGACAAGGACACGGTTTCAATTTCTGCAAGTTTCCTCAGCGAGAACCGGGATGACGTGATGGAGCTCTTGCGCCAGACCATTCAGGAACCACGGTTTGATCAGGACGCTTTGGATCGGGTGCGTGCGCAGGTGCTTGTGGGCTTGCGTTCGGACCAGACCGACCCAAATGCGATTGCGGGCAAGACCTTTGCCCAGCAGGCCTTTGGCGATCATCCCTATGGCAGCGACGGCAAAGGCACCATCGAGAGTGTCTCGGCGCTCACGCGTCAGGATATGTTTGCCGCGCATGAGGCAGTGTTTGCCCGCGACCGGCTTTATGTGAGCGCGGTGGGCGACATCACCCCCGAAGCCTTGGGGGCGTTGCTCGACGAGCTTTTGGGCGATCTCCCTGCCGAGGGTGCGCCGATGCCCGGTCCGGCAGAAGTCCTGTTGACCGGGGGGACCACCGTGGTTCCCTTTGCAACGCCGCAGTCGGTGGCGCTCTTTGGGCAGAAGGGTATGGATCGAAACGATCCCGATTTCTTTGCAGCTTATGTGCTGAACCAGATTTTGGGCGGTGGGTCGTTTGAAACCCGCCTGATGCAAGAGGTACGCACCAAGCGGGGCCTCACCTACGGCGTCTATAGCTATCTGGTGCCGCGGGATCTGGCTGCCACCTACATGGGGTCATTTGCCTCTGCCAATGAGAAAATGGCCGAAGCGGTGGGCGTGGTGCGCGATCAGTGGCAGGTTCTGGTCGAGAACGGCGTCACGGAGGCGGAGTTGCAGGACGCCAAGACCTATCTGACGGGTGCCTATCCCCTGCGGTTCAATGGTAACAGCCAGATTGCATCGATCCTTGTGGCGATGCAGATGGACGGGCTTTCGACCGATTACGTGGTGACCCGCAACCAGAAGGTCGAGGCGGTGACCCTTGAGGATGTGAACCGGGTCGCCAAAGAGCTGCTTGATCCCGACGGGCTGCGATTTGTGGTCGTCGGAGAGCCCGAGGGGCTGAGTTCTACGGATTAAGTCTCTGCACGTGGTTTGAAATCGAATGCGGCGCGGTCCCAGGTGGGGCCGCGCCGCTTTGGTTTTGTGGTGGTCTCAGGGAAGGCCCGGAGCCCCACCGTTGATCACTCGCCGTATGGGATCCAGACGGTCTTGACCTCTGTGGCGGCCTGCAAAAAGCGCTTTGACTGATCGCGCGACCAGTCAAAGGCGTGGCCGTTGTTGACCCAGGTGCGCTTGAGGTTCCCGGCAGAAGCGGCCTCGATCATCTTGGAGAGGTCGCTGGAAGAGAAACTCCAGACCGCGTCGATATCGAGGTGCTTGGCCATTGTGTCACCGAGGTCCTTGTGCGGGCCGGTGAGGATATTGACCACGCCAGCGGGCACATCAGAGGTTTCGAGCACCTGATAAAGATCCGTAGCCGCCAGAGGAAAGGCCTCTGAGGCCGCGAGCACCACGCGGTTGCCCATGGCAATGGCGGGGGCCATGGCCGAGACGAGCCCCAGGAGCGGCGCCTCATCGGCGCAGAGGACGCCAATGGTGCCCACGGGTTCTTTCATGCCAAGAGCCACGCCACGGATCGGCACGCCATGGGCGAGACCGTCGTATTTGTCGGCCCAGGCTGCGGCAGAGAAGAGGCGTTGCAGCGACGCCTCGACCTCTGCGGCGCCCTCTCCTTTGCCGGTCATTGCGTCAATGCGGGCCGCAAACTCCCCCGCGCGAGCGGCGAGGTTTTCGGCCAGATAATACAGGATCTGCGCGCGCAGATGGCCAGTGGTCTTGGCCCATCCCTTGGCCGCATTGGCGGCCTCTACGGCATTTCTGACATCCTTTCGGCTGCCAAGGCCGACGTGGCCCAATAGGTCGCCTTTGGGGCCATACACGGGTCTGGAATAGCCGCTGTCCGGGCGCGCTTGCTTGCCGCCGACAAACATCTTCGCGGTGCGGTCAATGCCCTCTGGGGCGGCGCCCTTGGCGTTGCCTTCAAAGGCCACAACCGGCTGGAGCGCCTCAGACTGTGCTTTGGGCTTGGTATAGGCCATCAGGCCCTCAACTCCGCCCTCGCGGCCAAAGCCGCTCTCGCGCACGCCGCCAAAGGGGGCAGCGGCATCAAACATATTGGTTCCATTGACCCAGACCACGCCGGCAACGAGCTTGGGTGCGACATCCAGCGCGAGGTTCACATTCTCTGTCCAGAGCGTCGCCGCAAGCCCGTAGCGGGTGTTGTTTGCGAGCTCCACAGCCTCTGCTGGGGTGCGGAAGGTGGTAGAGACCAGAACCGGGCCAAAGATCTCTTCCTGCATCAAGGGATCAGAGGGCGAGAGGCCCTCGATCAGGGTCGGCGGGAAGAAACAGCCCTTTGCGGGCATGTTGACTGCCGATTGATGCACGGTGCAGTTTGTGGCCGAGGCCACCAGACGGCTGATCTCGGCGTGTTGAACGGGGTCGACCACGGCGCCGATGTCGATGCATTTGTCGAGCGGATCGCCCAGACGCAGGGTTTTCATCCGTGCGCGCAGTTTCTGGTGGAACCGCTCAGAGACGCCCTCTTGCACCAAGAGCCGGGAGCCCGCGCAGCAGACCTGCCCCTGATTGAACCAGATCGCATCCACGAGGCCTTCGATGGCGCTATCAAGATCGGCGTCGTCAAAGACGATGTAGGGGCTTTTGCCGCCAAGCTCGAGCGTCAGCGCCTTGCCGGACCCTGCAGTGGCTTCGCGGATCTTGCGCCCCACCGAAGTGGAGCCGGTAAAGGCGATCTTGTCGACCTCTGCATTGACGATCATCTCGCCCACGGCCCCGTCGCCGGTTACGATATTCACGACCCCTTTGGGCAGGCCCGCCTGACGGCAGATGTCGGCAAAGAGCAGCGCGGTGAGCGAGGTATATTCGGCGGGTTTCAGAACCACCGTGTTGCCCATGGCGAGTGCAGGCGCGACCTTCCACGCGAGCATCAAGAGCGGGAAATTCCACGGGATGATCTGACCGCAGACGCCAAGTGCGGCGCGGTCGCTCATCTCGTCATCCATCAGCTGCGCGTGGCCTGCGTGATGGTAGAAATGGCGCTGGACCAGCGGCACGTCGATATCGCGGCTCTCGCGGATCGGTTTGCCGTTGTCGAGCGTCTCTAGCACCGCAAAGAGGCGGCTGTGTTTCTGCAGGAGGCGGGCGATGGCATAGAGGTATGTGGCGCGACCGGAACCGCCCATCGCGGCCCAGCCTTCTTGCGCGGCGCGGGCGGCTTTGACAGCCGCATCAACGTCCTTTTGCGTGGCTTGTGTCAGCTCTGCCAGAACCTCGCCGGTTGCGGGGTTCTTGCTCTCGAACACTGTGCCGGGGGCGGTGAAATCACCGTTGATGAAGTGACCAAACTGGCTGCCCTGGTCGACCAACCAAGCAAGGGCTTCTGCGGCATTTTCCGGGGCGGGGCCATAGTCCATGGTCTCGAAGATCTCTTTGATTGTCATATCTTGGTCCTCACGCCATCGGGTGGCGGTAGCCAGCGGAATAGGCGCCGGTCACATGGTGTTCGAGTTGGCGTTCGATGTCGCCCAGAAGGCTGGACGCGCCAAAGCGGAACAGGTCCGGCTGCAGCCAGCGGTTGCCAAGTTCCTCTTTCATGAGGCTGAGATACACCAGCGCGTCCTTGGCCTTGGAGATGCCGCCAGCGGGCTTGTAGCCCACATGGAAGCCGGTGCGCTCGTAGTACTCGCGAATGGCGCGGATCATCACCAGCGAGACGGGCAAGGTGGCGTTGACGCTCTCCTTGCCAGTGGAGGTCTTGATGAAGTCGGCCCCCGCCATCATGCAGATCATCGAGGCGCGGGCGACATTGCGCAGAGTGCCAAGCTCGCCAGTGGCGAGGATCGCCTTGACGTGGGCATCTCCGCAGGCCTCGCGGAAGGCTTTCATCTCGTCATAAAGCGCCTGCCAGTCCCCCGAGAGCACATGGCGGCGCGAAATCACGATGTCGATTTCCTTGGCACCGGCCCGCACGCTTTCGCGGATTTCCTCGACGCGCAGATGGAAGGGCGACAGCCCCGCCGGAAAGCCCGTAGAGACGGCGGCAACCGGGATATGGGTGCCATGCAGCGCGCGCACGGCGGCGGGGATCATGTCGTGATAGACACAGACGGCTCCGGTCGTGATCCCGTCGATGCCAAGTGCCGACAGAATATCCGCTCGCACCGGCTGGCGCGCCTTGGCGCAGAGACGGCGCACGCGGGCCTCGGTATCATCGCCCGAGAGCGTGGTGAGATCGATGAGGCTGATCGCCTTCAAGAGCCAAGCGGCCTGATAGTCCTTCTTGACCGAGCGCCGACCCGGCAGGCTCGCGCAGCGGCGTTCAATCGCGGAGGTATTGGCCTCCAGGCTCAGGGCCCAGTCGAGATCAAGCGCGATACCCGGATTGCGGGGCAGGTCGCTGTGTTCATGGTCCTGCGTGGCGGCTGCGGTCGGCTTGGCCTTGGCGGAGGGTTTGGCAGCGGAGGTCTTCGGCGGCTGCGTGCCGTCTTCTGCGGTTTGGCTGTCCATTTTCGGGAGTCCTCGAACGTTTCACCCCCAAAATCGCACGCGATCCCGCTTTGATGCAAGGTTTCCCCGAGGTTTTCCTGTCCAATTTTTTACCAAAAGGACAAAAAACGAAGTTATTGTGAGAATAATTCTCATTTTCATTGACTAAGTTGCGAAGCGTTCTCATATTGACCGGGAGAGAAGCGAGAATCTTGCGGACAGGGAGCACATACATGTTGAACCGACGTCATACGCTTTTGGGGCTTGGGGCTGTGGCGGCTTTGGCTGCGACACCGGTCGTTGCCACAGAAGGGCGGCTCAATGTTGTGGCGACCACGGGCATGATCGCGGATGCTGCGCGTCAGATTGGCGGCGCGGATGTAGAGGTCACGGCGCTGATGGGTGCGGGGGTCGACCCGCACGCCTATCGCCAGACCCGCAGCGACATCGCGGCGATGACCCGCGCGGATCTGGTCCTGTGGCATGGCCTCTATCTCGAGGCGCAGATGGAGGACTTCTTTCGCGGTTTGGCACGCAAGCGCGAGGTCGTGGCGGTGGCGGAGGCCATGCCCAAGGATCTTTTGCGTGGTCACGACGACTATGCGGATAAGTTCGACCCGCACGTCTGGATGAGCCCGGATCTCTGGGCGCATGTGGTGCAGGAAGTGGCGCGCGCGCTCACCGCTGCGCGTCCCGCACTTGCGGATCGTTTTGCCGCCAACCTCGAGCGCCACCTTGGCGAGCTAGACCGGCTGTCAGATTACGGGCGGCGTGTTGTGTCTGGCGTTCCGCAGGAAAACCGCGTGCTGGTCACCGCGCATGACGCCTTTGGATATTTTGGTCGTGACTACGGGTTTGAGGTGATGGGCCTGCAGGGCATCTCCACCCAATCCGAGGCGGGGCTGAACCGGATAGGCGCCTTGGTCGACACCCTGGTGGAGCGCCAGATCAAGGCCGTTTTTGTAGAGACCTCTGTTGCGGATCGTTCCATGCGGGCGCTGATCGAAGGGGCGGCGGCCAAAGGGCATGCAGTTGCGATTGGCGGCGAGCTCTTCTCTGACGCGATGGGGGCGGATGGCACCTATGAGGCGACCTATGTGGGCATGCTCGACCATAACTTTACCACTATTGCCGGCGCTTTGGGCGCAGAGGTGCCTGGGGCCGGGATGGACGGCAAGCTTGGGGCTGGGCACTGATGATGCAGCTCTCATTGGCCAGCCATAATGGCCAGACCGCATCGGATACGCAGTGGGATCAAAGTCCGCTCGCCATTCGTGGTCTGACTGTCAGCTACGGTGAAAAGCCTGCGGTGTTTTCGGTCGATATGACAGTTGAGCCGGGCCAGATGACTGCGATCATCGGGCCAAATGGTGCAGGGAAATCTACCCTTCTGAAGGCCGCGCTGGGCATTGTGCCGCCCGTGTCTGGCCGCGTGCAGGTGTTTGGTCGCCCGCTCGACCATCAACGCGCGCGGATAGCCTATGTGCCACAACGCGCATCAGTTGATTGGGATTTCCCAACCCGGGTGATCGACGTGGTGATGATGGGGCTCTATCGCGAGTTGGGGCTTTTGGGGCGCATCCGGGGGACCCACCACAAGATCGCGAGAGACTGTCTGGAGCGCGTCGGGATGAGCGAATTTGCCACCCGTCAGATCGGGCAGCTTTCGGGCGGCCAGCAGCAGCGCGTGTTCCTCGCGCGCGCCCTGGCACAGGGCGCAGACCTCTATTTGCTGGACGAGCCCTTTGCAGGCGTGGATGCGGCCACGGAGAAAGCCATCATTGGCGTCCTCAAGGCTCTGCGGGCCGAGGGCAAGACTGTGGTGGTGGTGCATCATGATCTGGCGACGGTACGGGACTATTTCGACAATGTGTTCCTGATCAACACCCGCAAGGTGGCAGAAGGCCCGGTTGCCGAGGCCTTCACCGCGGAGAATTTACAGGCGGCTTATGGTGGGCGGTTGGCCACGGCGCAGATCGAACAGATCGCGCGGCCTCTGTGAACCCTGAACAGGTCGGAAAGGCAAGCAGAGCATGTTGATTGACGCGCTGTTCCTGCAGTTGGGCTATAACGCGACCTTGGTTGCGATCGGCGCGGCGCTCTTGGGCGCAGCTTCGGGTATCACTGGCACCTTCCTGTTCTTGCGCAAGCGGGCGCTGGTGTCGGATGCGGTGAGCCACGCAACCTTGCCAGGTGTTTGCGTGGCCTTTCTGATCCTTGTGGCTCTGGGCGGAGACGGTCGCAGCCTAGCGGTGCTGCTCGTTGGCTCGGCTGTTTCAGCGGGGATCGGGCTTTGGTGCATGAACTGGCTTACCCGCAACACCCGGCTGGCCGAAGATGCGGCGATTGGCGCGGTGTTGTCTGTGTTCTTTGGTTTTGGCGTGGTGCTTTTGACGGTTATCCAGACCCTTGGGGTTGGCCGTCAGGCAGGGCTTGAGGGGTTCCTGCTCGGCTCCACCGCTGGCATGCTCTACTCGGACGCGCTGGTGATCGCCTCGGGTGGCGCGGCGGTTTTGCTGGTGATCCTGCTGACGCGACGGCCCATGACGATGGTGGCATTTGATCCCGAATATGCGGCGGCACGCGGCTTGCCGGTCGACAAGATCGACCTGCTGATGATGGGTCTGGTGATGGCGGTCACGGTGGTTGGCCTCAAAGTGGTGGGGTTGATCCTGATTGTCGCACTGTTGATCATCCCGCCCGTGACCGCGCGGTTCTGGACCGAACGGGCCGACTATGTGGTGATCCTCGCGGGGGGTCTGGGCGCTGTTGCCGCCTATCTCGGCGCGGTGGTCTCGGCCTTGGCGCCGAACCTGCCCACGGGGCCGATCATCGTCTTGATGAGTTTTGCGCTTTTTGCGCTCTCGCTTCTGGTAGCGCCCAACCGAGGGGTGCTGGCGGCGGTGCTGCGTCACCGTCGGTTCCAGCGCCGCGTGCACATCCGGCAGGGGCTTTTGGCGCTTGCACAAGCGCAGACCATATATGAACCCCTGACTCTGCGGCTTTTGTCTCGGGCAGGTCTGGTGCGCGCAGATGGTGTGGCCACCAAGGCGGGACAGGCGCGCGCCGCCAAGGCGCTGCGCGATGAGCGCCGCTGGGACATCCTGCGCCGCGATCAGGCGCAAGAAGCGGCGGCGGCGCTCTATGATGGGCTGCGCGAAATCGAAACCGTGCTGACCCCGGATCAGATCGCGGAGATCGACCGCAAGATCGGCACCCCGAGGGAGGCCTTCTAGATGGGCAGCGAATTTGTCACCCTGTCGCTCACGCCGCTGTTGATCGGAATCTTTGCCGCGGTGGCCTGCGCGCTGCCCGGCAACTTCCTGCTGCTGCGCAAACAGGCGTTGATCGGGGATGCAATCAGCCATGTTGCCCTGCCGGGCATCGTCGTGGCCTTTTTGCTGACAGGTGCAATTTCGACCTGGCCGATGATGCTGGGGGCCGCCGGCGCGGCGGTGGTTGCGGTTGTGATGATCGAAGGGATCCGGCGTCTCGGGCGGATTGAGCCAGGCGCGGCAATGGGCGTTGTGTTCACTACGCTCTTTGCTGCGGGTGTACTCTTGTTGGAGCAGAGCGATACGTCCTCTGTACATCTGGACGTGGAGCATGCGCTCTATGGCAACCTTGAGAGCCTGATCTGGCTGGATGGCACCGGATGGGAGTCACTTCTCGATCCGGAGGCGCTGGCGTATCTTCCCGTCGAGCTGCCGCGGATGGCGGCGACATTGGTTGTCGTGGCCGGGTTTATCGCGCTCTTCTGGCGGCCCCTGAATATTTCGACATTTGATGAAGGCTTTGCCCGAACCATGGGCCTACGCACCGATCTCTTGGGGCTTGCGCTTGTGATCATGGCGGCGATTGCAGCGGTGGCGGCGTTTGATGCGGTGGGGTCGATCATTGTGATCGCAATGTTTATCTGCCCGCCTGCGGCGGCGCGGATGATGACCAATCGACTGGAGATCCAGATCGCGTGGAGCGTCGTCTTCGCCACGCTCTCGGCCATTCTTGGCTATGTGTTGGCAGGCTATGGCCCGCTATGGATCGGCATGAACGACGCCGTGAGCGCGGCGGGCATGATCGCAACCGTTTCCGGTGTGATCCTCGCCCTCGCGGCGCTCTTTGGCCCCTGCCGCACCCGTGCGGGTGCGCCTTCGGGCGTCTAGGCGCGAAGCTCTATCGAGGGACTGCAAGTGGCTATCCGCACGCGTATTGCGGGTGGCAGAATCGCGGGCTGGCATGCTAAATATTGCGGCATGGCTACAATCGACCCCCAAATCAGCGAAAAATCACCGACTGAGGCGCCGGCCAAACCCGCGCGTCCCGTGATCCGGCAACTGGATGACGGCGCCATCAACCGCATCGCGGCTGGTGAGGTGGTCGAGCGTCCGGCCTCGGCCGTCAAGGAACTTGTGGAAAACGCCATCGACGCCGGTGCGACCCGCATCACGGTAGAGATCGCCGATGGTGGTAAGACGCTGATCCGGGTGATCGACAATGGCTGCGGGATGACACCAGAGGACCTGCCGTTGGCGCTGTCGCGCCATGCGACTTCCAAGATTGATGGCTCTGATCTGTTGAACATTCACACCTTTGGCTTTCGGGGCGAGGCGCTGCCGAGCCTTGGCGCGGTGGGGCGGCTGGCGATCACCAGCCGGGCCGAAGGACATGACGCAGCCCAGATCCGCGTGTCAGGCGGCCATATGGAGCCTGTGAAGCCTGCGGCGCTCCGGCAGGGTAGCATCGTGGAGCTGCGCGATTTGTTTTTTGCAACACCTGCGCGGCTCAAGTTCATGCGCACCGACCGGGCGGAAACGCAGGCGATCTCGGACACGGTCAAGCGGCTGGCGATGGCAGAGCCTTCAGTGGGCTTCACCTTGCGCGATGTCTCAGGTGGCGGCGAGGGCCGCGTGACCTTCCGCGCAGATCCCATGAACGGCGATCTCTTTGATGCGTTGCACGGTCGGCTGGCGCATGTCATCGGGCGTGAGTTCGCCGAGAACGCCCTGAAAATCGATGCCACGCGAGAAGGTATCCGGCTTTATGGCTATGCGGCCCTGCCGACCTATTCGCGCGGCGCGGCAGTGACGCAGTTCCTGTTTGTGAATGCGCGTCCGGTAAAGGACAAGATGCTCACGGGCGCGTTGCGGGCGGCCTATATGGATTTCCTCAGCCGGGAACGACACCCGGCGGCGGCCCTCTTTATCGACTGTGACCCGACGCTGGTGGATGTGAACGTGCATCCGGCAAAATCCGAGGTGCGCTTTCGTGATCCGGGGCTGGCGCGCGGGCTGATCGTCTCGGCGCTGCGCCACGCGCTCGCCGAGGCCGGCCATCGTGCCTCCAGCACCGTGGCAGGCGCAACCCTGGGGGCGATGCGACCGGAACAGCCCACCGCGACAGGGGCGCCGCGGGTGTATCAGATGGACCGGCCGTCCTTGGGCGCACGGCACAGCGCCTATGCGGCGCAGGCCCCCGCTCAGCCGCAGGCACCGTCCTATGCTGCGCCGCCTCCCTCTGATGCGGCAGGGTTTGCCGAGTTCTCGGGCGCTTATAGTGGCCGTCTGGTCGAAGAGACACCTCTTGAGGAGGCTCAGCCCCCCGCCGAGGATCAGCCCCTTGGCGCGGCACGCGGGCAGGTGCATGAGAATTATATCATCGCCCAGACCCGCGACGGGATGGTGATCGTCGATCAGCACGCCGCCCATGAACGGCTCGTTTATGAGCGGCTCAAACGTCAGATGGCCGAGAATGGCGTCGCGACCCAAGGTCTGCTGATCCCCGAAATCATTGAACTCTCGGATGGGGATTGTGCGCGCCTGCTGGAAGTTGCCGAGGATCTTGCCAAGTTGGGACTGGGTATTGAGGCCTTTGGCGGCAGCGCCGTGGCTGTGCGAGAAACGCCCGCCATTCTGGGCGAGGTCAATGCCGAGGCTATGATCCGCGACATTCTGGATGAGCTGGCGGATCAGGGTGAGAGCCAGCTGGTGCAGGCGCGCCTTGAGGCAATCCTGTCGCGGGTGGCCTGTCATGGCTCGATCCGCTCCGGACGGCGCATGCGCGGAGAGGAAATGAACGCGCTCCTGCGGGAAATGGAAGACACGCCCCATTCCGGCCAGTGCAATCACGGCAGACCCACCTATGTGGAGCTCAAACTCGCGGATATCGAGCGCCTCTTTGGGCGCAGCTAAGGAAGATCTGATGGACGGCATGGAGATTGCCATCGCCAATATGAGCGCCGCAGGACCCGTCCTTTGGGCCGCCGGCGCAGGCATGCTTTTGGTGCTTGTGTTGCTGTTTCAATCGTGGCGCACGTCGGCGCGCACCGCCCGCGCACTGGAGCCCCTGAGCCAGCAGATGCACACGCTCGGGCATGTGGCGCAGCAGCTCTCTGCCGGGCAGGACGCCTTGCGCGGCAACTTGCAGACAGTGTCGGACACTCAGGCGCATGCGCAGATGCAGATCCTTCAGACCATGGAAGCGCGCCTTGGAGATGTGCAACAGCGGATGAACGACCGGCTGGCAGAAAACGCGATGAAACAGGCGCGCGCAATGTCCGAGATGCAGGAGCGCATGGCCGAGAGCCTGCACGGGAATGCCAAACGCACTGCCACCTCGCTCACCCAGTTGCAAGAACGGCTTGCGGTGATCGACAAGGCGCAGGACAATATCACGAAGCTCTCGGGCGATGTGCTGTCGCTGCAGGATATCCTGTCAAACAAGCAGACGCGGGGCGCCTTTGGTGAGATCCAGTTGAATGACATTGTCTCAAAGGCGCTGCCGAGCGATTCCTATGCATTCCAACACACGCTCTCCAATGGCAAACGCGCGGACTGCTTGATCCACTTGCCCAACCCGCCCGGGCCCATCGTGATCGACAGCAAGTTCCCGCTCGAGCCCTATGAAGCGCTGCGCGGCGCTGAAACCCAGGAGGCGCGCGCCCAAGCGGCCCGGCTCCTTAAGGGCGCGCTGCGCAAACATATCCGAGACATCGCTGAGAAATATATCCTCGACGGGGAAACCGCCGACGGGGCGCTGATGTTTCTGCCTTCAGAGGCGGTCTATGCAGAGCTACACGCGAATTTCTCGGATGTGGTGCGCGAAGGGTTCTCGCTCAAGGTCTGGATCGTCTCGCCCACCACATGCATGGCGACGCTGAACACGATGCGGGCGATCCTGAAAGATGCCCGCATGCGCGAACAGGCGGGTGCCATTCGCCAGGAACTGGGTCTGCTGCACAAGGATGTTGAACGTCTCGGCGACCGGGTGGGCAATCTCGATCGGCATTTCGCGCAAGCCCAACGGGATATTTCCGATATCAAGATCAGCGCCGACAAGGCTGGGCGACGCGCCCAGCGGCTAGATAATTTTGACTTTGAGGACCTTAACCCAGAGAGCGTATCGCGGGTTGTTGCCCTTGAGCACCCGGGCGAATGAGACCTCTGCGCCACCGTCGCACCGCACCGGATGCGGCACTCTTGCGCGAAGCGGAGCTGCGGGCGGAGAAGGTTGTCTCGATCCTGCGGATTTTCGTCGCGCTTGGGCTCATGGTGGTCTTCTTCCTCGCGGTGGGTGAACCACCCGAGGAGATTGCTGATTTTCTGCGGGAACAGTGGATTTTCGCCGTCCTGTCGATGCTGTCCTACCTGCTCCTTGGGGTGTTCAGCCTGTGGCTTGCGCGCAGTGGGCGGTTTCGGCGCTGGATGATCTGGCCGGTGGTGACGCTGGATTGTCTGTTTATGCTAGTGAATGCCTGGGTGGGGCTTGAGAACATCTCCATGCCCGGAGCCCTAACATTCCTGTTGCCGCCGACCTGGCTGGTTCCCGTGGTGATGGCCTTTGCCGTTTTGCGGTTCAATCCTTATCTGCAGGCCTATTGTGTGGTGCTGATCGTTGCGGGTCTCGGGTATCTGAGTTTTGTGAGCGATGTGACGGTGTCACCCGACGCGATCAATCGCATCAAACATCTTGTGTCCGTGCCACCCAACATCGTGCGTCTGACCATGATCCTGCTTGCAGGCGTGGTTCTGGTGGTTGCGGCGGCGGCGCTTCGGGATCTGCTGCATCGAACCTTGATCGAGACGGAGAAGCGCCTGCTGCTGACCCGCTATCTGCCCGCTCGGTTGGCGGACCGTATTCAGGGCGAAACCCTTGCAGATGTGCGGCAGGAACAGCGGCAGGATATGGCTGTTATGTTTGTCGATATTCGCGGCTTTACCTCCTGGGCGGAGGGGCGCGATCCGGCCGAGGTTGGCGCCTTTGTCACCGAATATCGCATTCGGGTTCAGAAGGCGGCCCGCGAAACCGGCGGCATGGTCGATAAGTTTATCGGCGATGGCGCGATGCTGTTGTTTGATGGCGAGGCCGCTCCCCAACGGGCGCTTGAGTGCGCACAAAGGCTCTCGGAAGAAGTGCAGGATTGGTCTGAAACCCGGCTAAAGGCAGGGCGCAGCGCCGTGAGCGTGGGCATCGGGCTTCATTGGGGCGAGGTTTTCTCCGGTGTGGTCGGAGATGAAGACCGTCTGGAGTATACGGCCCTTGGTGATACCGTGAATATTGCCGCACGGCTTGAACAAATGACCAAGGCCTGCGCGATGGAGATTATTGTCTCGGACGCAGTGCTTGCGGCGGCAGGGGAGCCCGCGCGTGCAGGTTGGATTGCGCTGGAGCCGGCACCATTGCGCGGGCGCAACCAGCCGCTCGCCCTCTTTGGACAGAAGGAACGCCCGCGCAAGGAGGCGTGCTGATTTGCTGTAGATCAAGGTCATCTGGCCTTCGGGCTGTCACTGTAAGCGAAGCAACAGCTTTGCAGGAGGACGCGCAAGATGACGGAGATTGCAAGCAACAAGGCAGAACAGGTGGCGTTGATGGCACGCGAGATCGAGCGGGCTGAACCCGAGCTGCGCGCCTTCATTGCGGATATGAACGAAGATGAACAAGCCGAGCTGGTAGCCTTGGTTTGGACTGGGCGCGGCGTGTTTGAGGCCGAGGAATTCGAGCAGGCTGTCGAAACTGCCCGTCGTGAAAAGACGACTCCCACCGAGGATTACCTCCTGGCGACGCCGAACCTGGCCTATGACATTGAGGCGGGGCTTGAGGCGCTCGGTATTGATGTCACAGCGGCGGCTGAGGATGTGATGGGCCGCTAACGAATTGCGGTTGCGCACAAAAAAACCCGCCAGCGGGTGCTGGCGGGGCCATTGATAGTGTTTGCGCAGTAGGGGCGCGGCTTCAGGAGCGGTGGGACACCACCTGAAGGTGCTGCGCCAGTGCGCCGATGCGCCCCATCCAGCTGTCCACCAGCGCTGGATCGCTGGGCGCGGCGCTGACGCCGGGTGCGATCTTGCCGTTCATCGCGGCCTCAATGGCGTAGGACACCGGATAGGACACCAGACGCGCCATGGCGCTTCCGCGCTCGTCGCCCCATGCGTCCATCACATAGGTCTTGTGCCACTTGGCCTGGCCGTCTTTTTCCGCCTTGAGGTCCACACAGAGCACCACGCGATCCGGCTCGCCGTCGTCATAGGCGTTTTCGTCCCAGAACTGATCGGACATTTCCTTGAGGCGGGCGTCGCCTTCGGGGCCTTCAAGCGTTTCAACCTCTTTGAAGACATCCGCCCAGGCCTCGGTCCAGCCATCCAGACGTAGTGTGCCGCGCACGAAGGTTTTGACCTTCCAGTCCTTGTCGAAGTGATATTGCTCCATGAACGGCAGACTGTCGCGGTTGGGATAAACCTCAAAGGTTTCGGGCGTCGCAAGCGGCGCATCATAGCTGGAGATTGCATCCCAGGGGCGTGCCACGTCCAGAACCTCAAAATCGCGGATCGAGCGCGAGGGCGAGCGCAGGGCCTTCAGCACGCCGAGGGGCGACCAGCTGAACTTGTAGCGAAATGGGTTCGGGATCTTTGGGATGCCGCCACAATAGGACAGAAAGCTGATCTCATTGTCCGCGTCGAAGGCCGGAGATTCCGCGTATTCAGCCACGAGGGCATGGGCCATCAGGTGATCGATGCCCGGATCAAGCCCGACCTCATTTACCAGCGCGACTCCGGCGTCTTTGGCCTTTTGGTCGAGGGCGCGCATCTCCGGCGAGATGTAGGAGGAGGACACAAAATGCGCCCCCTTGGAAATTGCGAGCTCGGCGAGTTCCACATGCCAGTCGCCGGGCAGCATGGAGACCACGACGTCCGCTGGGCTCAGAAGCTCCGAGAGGCGTGCAATGGAGAATTTGTGGATGTTGGTGGTCAGATCCCCAACAGCCTCGGCGGCTTTTGCGGG
The DNA here is from genome assembly GCF_055693725.2 of Epibacterium sp. HA2-3. Taxonomy (NCBI): domain Bacteria; kingdom Pseudomonadati; phylum Pseudomonadota; class Alphaproteobacteria; order Rhodobacterales; family Roseobacteraceae; genus Epibacterium; species Epibacterium sp. HA2-3. Next base: position 113,639 of record NZ_CM172490.1, read on the forward strand.
TGTGCGGTTCCAGACGGCGACGTCGTGACCCGCTTCGAGCAGGCGACGTAGGCCGGGAATGGCGGAGAGGCCGGTGCCGCACCAATGAATAGTCATAGTTGTTCTCCTTGATCTGGGCAGGCTTTTCAGCCCGCCACATGTTCGTCAAAGACCGCCTTGGCCCGGCCCCAGACGCCCGCATCCAGATCGGACAGGGTCAGAAGGCTTGCCAGAAGCTGATCCGCGTAATCCTCGGAGCTTTCGGCAGGAAGCATCGAGGGGAGGTTGTCGATCGCCATCACGTCCAGGACTGGATCATTGGCAACACGCACAACCGGCGCATCCCATGTGGTTGCGCGTGAATAGACAGGGACGGGATTGTAATCGCTGTCCGGATCACAGGCCACATCCCCAATTGCGGTGAGGTTGCGCGCGGCCGTAAGCGCCTCTTTGGGCACAAAAACGGGCGTGCCGGGGCGGGCAAAGATGCAGTTCAGGAACAGATCATGGTCGAGGATTTCCGGGAACGGTCCGCCGCTCGCGGTCTCGTTCATATCCCATTTGGTGACCGCAACGCCCATCGCCTCGCAGAGATCCGCAGCGCCAGTTCCGACCCGGCCCAGAGCGCCGATGACGATGGCCTTGGGGCGGTCTGCACCGGTGGCGTCCAACTCGCCGCCGAGATCGGCCAGAAGCGCGTCCTTGTCCTTGTAGACCCCAACCGGCCCGCAGGTTTCGCCGCGCTGCTGTGCGGCCCAGGCCTTGAGCGTGACAGCAGCACCTGCATACCCGGCCCAATAGCCAAAGGCGGCGACCCTGCGGCCGGACGGATCCACCAGATACTCCAGATCATAAAGCGTCCCGCCGCCTTCGCGGAACCGGCGCAGAAGCTCCTTGCCGGAGTGCTGGCCTTTGAAAGCGTGACCAAACATGATGTGGCGATGGGGCAGTGGGGTGCCGTCGTCGGGCAGCTCCTTGAGGCCAAAGATGATGGCGTCACGCGGCGCATCGGGCCAGGCGTTTTCTGGCGCAATTTCGCAGCCTGCATCGATGTAGCCCTGAAGCGGGATGGCGCGGCTGCTGCTTTCTTCGACCGTAACGCGAATACCCGCCTCCAGAAGCGCCTTGGCCCCTGCAGGCGTCAGCCCCACGCGATCCTCGTTCAGGCGCTGTTCGGCCCGGACCCAGAGATGTGTCATAGTCTTGTTCCTTAAAGCATATCTTTGGCGCGCACAGTCTTGATGCTGTCGCGAGCGTCCATCGCCTCGATGAAGGCTCTGAGTTTTGGAAAACCTGCCAGCTTCACGCCGTCCCCCTCGAGCCAGGTGCAGACCACATAGAGGTAGAAATCTGCAAGGCAGGGTGTGTCGCCGAGCACAAAAGGCCCGCGCAGCCCGTGGTTGCAGATGTACTCGCAAGAGGCGGCCATGGTCTCGGGCACCTTGCGCGCCATGTCCTTGAATGAGGCGGGATTGGAGGCCCAGCGGCTGCCCCGCATCTTGTGGGCGTGGTTCACATGCATGGTGGAGGCGAGATAGAACATCACCTCGCGCATGCGCGCCTGAAGGACCGGATCCGAGGGTCGCAGTTCGGCCTCGGGTGCGAGGTCCGCGATATATTCAAGGAGCGCACCAGTCTCGGTCAGGATGCCGCCCTCAACCGCCAGTGCGGGCACCCGGCCCTTGGGGTTGATCTGATGATAGGCGCGCGTGGTCTGCTGTTTCTCGGCAAAGTCGATCTTGACCGCCTCATAGGCGAGATCCGCCTCCTCGAGCGCGATGGCGACGGCGACTGAAATGGTGTTCGGGGCGTAATAGAGTTGCATGTCGGACTCCTGGGCGGATCTCAGAGATGGGTGCGCGCATACTGGCGATCGGGGGCTTCGAGATGCGGGACGCCGTTGAACAGCACTGGCGCATAGGTGCCGCCGATGTTGTGCAGACGGTGCAGCGAGGTGTTCATGATCGCAAGCGCGATGCGTGCTGTGGCGGCAGTATCCAATCCAAGGCACTGACGCATCACCATGGAAATCAACCCGCCGGAGGTGACCACCAGAGCAGGGCCTTCGCCTTCTGAGATCTCTGCCAAGGCGGCTTTGGTGCGGGTTTCAAAGTCGCGCCAGCTTTCGGGAGGGGTATCGATACGGTCTGCTTCCCACGCGGCAAAAACCTTTGGCAGATGGGCGACAAAGCCCTCACGCTCCTTGGGAATGGCCAGCCCGTGCTGAGCTTCCATCGCCTGTGCAAGCGTAAAGTATTCCATTTCGTTGAGGCGGGGATCACGGATGATATCACCTGCGTCGAACCCCATGGCGCGGGCGGTTTCCTCGTGCCGGGTCAGGGTACCACAATAGACGCGTGCGTAATGGTCTTTGCAGTCGCGCAGATGGTCGCCGAGCCATTGCGCTTGCTGATGGCCAAGGGGGCTCAGCTTGTCGTAGCTGGCTTCATCCCGTGCCGCGGTATTGGCCTGGCCGTGACGGACCAGTGTGATTTCTGACATGCGCGCCTCTTTGATCCCGTTGCAGAAGTACTAGGGGAGGGGCGTCCGGGTTGAAAGGGCCAAACTGCGGATGTTTGTTCCAAGGCGGGTCTGGCGCAGTTATCCTGTGCAGCTCAGGCGCGGTCGTAGCCACGTTTCAGCATCCGGTGACGGTGCCGATCCGCTGCGACAGAGGCGTCGCGCAGGTTGCCGAAGATATGGATTGTCGAGCACCCTTTCCCGCCTTTGACCCCCCACTCACGCAGGAGGGACACCTCATCAAAAAGGTTCATCGCCAACTCGATCCGGTAAAACCGGGCGGGGCGGCTTTCAGAGTGATTATAGAGCAGACAGGTCGCCATCCGGTTTTTCTACGCCAGCCGAATCACCGCTGCAAGAGCCCAAAACGCGCCTGTTGTCCGCCGAGGGTTTGGTCTCGTGCAGCAGAGTTCAACGCCAGCTCACATCCCCTAGAAAGATATATCCAGCGCCGTAGATCGTCTTGATCAGGCGCGGGTTTTTAGGATCTTCGCGCAGCTTGGTGCGCAGGCGTGAAATACGTACATCCATCGCACGATCAAAGCTGTCACCGGCTCCGCCGCCGAGCCGTTCCATCATCTGCGCGCGGGAGATCAGCCGCTTGGGGCTTTCCAGAAAGAGGCGCAGGACTTCGCCTTCGGCATGCGAAAACGCGGTCTCCTCGCCATTCTCATCCTCAAGTGCGTAGCGGTCAAAATGTGCGGTCCAGCCGGAAAACTCTGCCCGATCCCCCGTGTCGGGTTGCCCCCCGCGCGAGGTGTCACGCAGGCGCACGCGGATGCGCGCGACCACTTCTGCCGGGTCAAAGGGTTTGGTGATGTAGTCGTCCGCCCCCAGTTCCAGCCCTGTGACCCGATCCTGGACCTGTGCACGCCCCGAGATGATGATCACGCTTGCGCCTTGTTCGAGCGCCAGCCGGTGTACCAGCGCCAAACCATCGGTATCTGGCAGCGACAGGTCCACAAGGCAGACATCGGGAGTCACCCGCTTGAGCGCGGCCTCGAAATCGCGGGCGCGTGAAAAGCTCTGGGTGCGATACCCGGCATCCTCCAGCGTCTCGGTCAGCAGCTGGCGGATTTCGGGCTCGTCATCGAGAATGGTGACAAGCGGAGGGGCATTGGCATCAGGCATGGTCGGCCTTTTGTTGCAAGAGCGCCATCAGATGCGCGCTTTCAAAGGGTTTTGGCAAGAGTGGCGCCAGAGTGAGGGCTGCGCGATAGAGTGGGTCGGTATGTGGCAGCGAGGTCATCAGCACCACGGGCGGCGCATCCGGCCCCAGCCGGGTGCAGAGATCGACGCCGGTGGCATCACCTTCCAGTTTGATGTCCGACAGGATCAGTGCAATCCCTTCGACATCCGCCAAAAGCGCAACGGCCTCATCAACACTGGTGGCCTCGATGACAGAGTATCCAAGATCCATCAGCACCTGACGATAGGTCGCCCGAAGCGTGTCGCTGTCTTCGACCAGAAGGGCAATGCCGCCGGCCGCCATCGGCGCTGGGCGGTAGGGCAGGCGCAGCGTCACCATCGCGCCGGAGACGGTGTTGCTGATGCGGATGTCCCCCCCGGCGGATTTCACCATGTCATAGACCATTGACAGCCCCAGCCCCGAGCCCTCCTGTCCCTTGGTGGTGAAGAACGGATTGAGCGCATTCTCAAGCGCTTGCACTGAAAAGCCGGGGCCTGTGTCGCTTACGGAGAATTCGATCCAGGTCTGCCCGACCAGATGCGCGGCAACCGTGATCTGGCCGCTGGTGCCGCAGGCGTCGCGCGCATTCAAAATCAGGTTCAAAAGCGCGTCCTGCAGCCGCCCCGGATCCAAAAGGACCGGCCCCTCGCTTGTGTTGTCCAGCACGCTGAGACCGATGCCTTGTGGCAGTGACGGCGTGGCGAGGATCTTCATCTCGTCCAAGAGCGCGTGCAGGTCGGTGGCTTGCGGGCGTAGGCCACGGTGGCTGGTCATTTCAGCCATCCGATCCAAGAGCCGCCCGCCGCGCCGCGCAGCTGACAGGGTGGCCTCCACGAGCTCGCCCGCACCGTCGGGCAGGGCCATCCGATCAAGGCGGGTCTGCATCCCGAGGATGATGGTCAGAAGGTTGGAGAAATCATGCGCAAGCCCGCTGGTCATCTGCGCGGCGATCTCGCGCTTGCGGGCCTGTTGCAGGGCCACGCGGGTCTGGGTTTCCTCGGTCACATCCATCGACAGGATGAACACCCCGCCTTCGTTGTCGGGCGTAAACGCCACGCGCAGGCGGCGGCTGTCCTGATCCTCGGTGAACTCAAACACCGGGCTTTCACCCTGGTAGGCCGCCGAGAGGTGCGGTGCGATGCGGGCATAGGCGGCGGACCCGAGCGCCTCGGCAATATGCTGGCCGAGAATGTCGGAGGGGCGGCCCGGAAACACTTTGCTCAAACGTCCGTTGGTAAAGGTATAATGCCCGTCCGCATCCACATGCGCGATATGGGCGGGCATCATTTCGGTCGTGAGCCGGGTGCGGGCCTCGGTCTGCGTCAGCTGGCGCTGGGTCTCTTCAAGTGTGGTGATCGTGGCTGCAAGCTTTCGGTTGGTGGCCGAGAGCTCTTCTGTGTAGCTCATCACCTGATCCGAGAGCTCCTCGGAGCGGGCGCGGAGCAATTCTTCAACCCGCTTTGTGCGGGTGATGTCGGTGTAGACCGTGACCCAGCCCCCCTCCGGAAGAGGCGCGCCCTCGATCGAAATCACATGGCCATTGGCACGCTGGCGCTCGACGTAATGGGGCACAAAGGCGCGGGCCTGTTCCACCCGCAGCTGCACAAACGAATCGATGTCATCAATGGGGCCATAGTCGCCCTGTACCGCGATAAAGCGGATGGTGTCTTCGAACGTCGCGCCCTCTTGCACCAATTCGGGCGGCAGTGAAAACATTTCCTGAAAGCGATGGTTGCAGGCCGCAAGGCGCAGGTTGCGGTCGTAGATCGACATGGCCTGCGCAATGAGGTTCAGGCCTGCGTCGATCATCGCCATGCGTTGTGCCGTGTTCTGTTTCATACGTGCTCCCCGCCTCTTGGCTAACAGCTTGTGGCGCATTGGCAAAGTGGCTTGTGATTGCGCCCCTGAGGGTGGTCCGACAGGAATTGCAGATCGATCACCCGGGGCTGTTACAATTTGAAAGGTTTCAGAAATCATCGCGAAAAACTTGCTTTGTTACAAAGGAGCCGTCCTAATGCGGACATAAGGATTGCAGCCTGCACCTGTGGGTGAAGCGATCAATCCGGTCGAGGAGGACCGGATATGGGAGGAGTAAATACGTGTCTCAGACCGCTGCGCAGACATCGTCTGGCGCCGGGCAGCTTATGTCTGTTCCGGCCCTGCTGGAGAGAAACGCAACTGTCCATGCCAACCGCCCGGCCTACCGGGAAAAAGAGTTTGGCATCTGGCAAAGTTGGACCTGGAAAGAAACCGCCGAGGAAATCGAGGCGCTGGCGCTTGGGTTGATGAACCTTGGTGTGGCCGAGGGAGATTTCATCGCCATCATCGGACGCAACCGGCCATCGCTCTATTGGTCGATGGTGGCGGCACAGAGCGTCGGTGCAGTGCCGGTGCCGGTCTATCAAGACTCAAGTGCCGAGGAGATGGCCTATGTGCTGGATCACTGCGGTGCGGCCTATGTGATTGCGGGCGATCAGGAACAGGTCGACAAGGTGCTGGAGGTTCAGGACACGCTGACCAACCTCAAGCATATGATCTATGTTGACCCCAAGGGTCTGCGCAAATACGACCACCACCAGCTGCATCAATACAGCCACGTGCAGGAACAGGGCCGCGCCGCGCGCGATGAGCTCAGCTCGGATCTTGCGGCGCGGAAGGCGAAGCTCACGTATGATAGCACCTGCGTGATGCTCTATACGTCGGGCACCACGGGGCGCCCCAAGGGCGTTGTGCTGTCCAATCGCAACGTGATCGAGAGCGCCAAGAACGCCAGCACTTTTGACAAGCTCACCGAGAATGAAGACATCCTGTCCTACCTGCCAATGGCTTGGGTCGGGGATTTCATCTTCTCGCTGGGACAGTCCTACTGGTGCGGGTTCTGCGTCAACTGCCCCGAGAGCGAAGACACCATGATGACCGATCTGCGTGAGATCGGCCCAACCTATTTCTTTGCACCGCCGCGCGTGTTCGAGGGGCAGCTCACTAATGTGATGATCCGCATGGAAGACGCGGGTAAGCTCAAGCAGAAGATGTTTCATCACTTCCTGGCCCATGCCAAGAAGGTCGGCGGCCTGATCCTTGATGGCAAACCTGTCGGCATGATGGATCGCCTGAAGTATCGCCTTGGGGATCTCTTGGTTTACGGTCCCCTGAAGGACACGCTCGGCTATGGTCGCATTCGCGTCGGCTACACCGCCGGTGAGGCGATTGGACCGGAGATTTTTGATTTCTACCGCTCGCTGGGGATCAATCTCAAACAGCTTTATGGTCAGACAGAGGCCACGGTGTTCATTACTGTGCAGCCTGATGGCGAAGTGCGCGCGGATACTGTGGGCGTGCCTGCACCGGATGTGGAGATCAAGATCGACGACAAGGGTGAGATCCACTACCGCTCGCCGGGGACCTTTGTCGAATACTACAAGAATGCGGAATCCACCGCTTCGACAAAGGACGCCGAGGGGTGGGTTGCCACGGGTGATGCGGGCTTTATCGAGGAAAGCTCCGGCCATCTGCGGATCATCGACCGCGCCAAGGATGTCGGCAAAATGGCCAGCGGCGCGATGTTTGCGCCCAAGTACGTCGAGAACAAGCTGAAGTTCTATCCGGATATTCTCGAGGCCGTGCTCTTTGGCAACGGCCGGGATCGCTGTGTGGCCTTTATCAACATCGACCTCACGGCGGTGGGCAACTGGGCAGAGCGCAACAACATTGCCTACGCCTCCTATCAGGAGCTCGCAGGCCACCCGCGCGTGCTGGAGACCATCCGGAACCATGTTGAGGCGGTGAATGTCTCAGTCGCGCAGGATGAGATGCTGTCGGGCTGTCAGGTGCATCGCTTCGTGGTGCTGCACAAGGAGCTCGATGCGGATGATGGCGAGATGACCCGCACCCGCAAGGTGCGCCGTCGCATCGTCGAGGAGAAATTCGCCGACATTATTGCCGCGCTTTATGATGGTTCCGAGCAGATCTCGACCCGGACCGAAGTGACATATGAAGACGGTCGCAAAGGCGCGATCAGTGCAACGCTGACCTGCGTGGATGCGAAGGTGCAATCGCCCATGGCGCAGCAGGTGGCAGCGGAATGACGGCTCTGACGACGCTTGTGCAGGCTTGCTGCACATCGCCCCGCCCGCCGTCCCATCTGGCGCGAAATTCCAAAGGAGTGGCCCATGCTTGATGCGGCTGAGAGCTATGTGACCGAGGATGGCCGCACCATTGGCGGCGTGGTCATGGAGATGAAAAACATCACCCTGCGCTTTGGCGGCGTGGTGGCGATCAAGGATATCTCCTTTGACATCCGCGAAGGTGAAATCCGTGCGATTATCGGCCCCAACGGGGCGGGTAAGTCCTCCATGCTGAACGTCATCTCGGGGTTCTATGTCCCCCAGGAGGGCGAAGTCTGGTTCCACGGCGCCAAGCGCCCGCCGATGAAACCCTATGAGGTGGCTCGGCAGGGCATTGCGCGGACGTTCCAGAACATCGCGCTGTTTGACGGTATGAGCGTGCTCGACAACGTGATGACGGGGCGGCTCAATTACATGAAGGCCGGCATGTTCCAGCAGGCTTTCTGGAAAGGACGCGCTGAAAAGGAAGAGGTCGAAAACCGCGAGGTCGTGGAAAAGATCATCGATTTCCTTGAAATTCAGGCGATCCGCAAAACGCCCGTCGCCCGTCTGCCCTACGGTTTGAAAAAACGCGTCGAGCTTGCGCGCGCCCTGGCGGCCGAGCCGAGGCTGTTGCTTTTGGACGAGCCGATGGCCGGTATGAACGTTGAGGAAAAAGAGGACATGTCCCGCTTTATTCTCGATGTGAACGACGAATTTGGCACGACCATCGCCCTGATCGAACACGACATGGGCGTTGTGATGGATCTCTCGGATCGCGTGGTGGTGATGGATTACGGCAAGAAGATTGGTGACGGCACCCCGGACGAGGTGCGCAACAATCAAGACGTCATCGACGCCTATCTGGGGGTCTCCCATGACTGATTTCTTCCGCGCAACTGCAATGAACAAGGAGGCGCACCATGCCTGATCAACTGATCTTTGCCATGGAGGTGACGCTCAACGGTCTGATGGCGGGGGTGCTTTATGCGCTGGTCGCGCTGGGCTTCGTGCTGATCTACAAGGCCTCTGGCATTTTCAATTATGCGCAAGGTGTTATGGCGCTATTTGCGGCGATGACCCTTGTGGGAATCATGCAAGGGCAGGTGCCCTTTTCCCATCTGATCAACGCGGTCTTTGGCGGCCATATCACCCACTTTGGATGGACAGTCCCATCCCTCGTGGCGATCATGATGACCGTCGCGGTCATGGTGTTGCTGGCGTGGCTTGTGCAGGTCCTGGTGATGAAACACCTCGTCGGCCAGGAACCGATTATCCTGTTCATGGCGACCATCGGGCTGGCCTATTTCCTCGAAGGCGTGGCGGACCTCATGTGGGGTTCCGAGATCAAGACGCTCGATGTGGGGCTGCCGCAGGGGATCAACCTCTGGATCGATGAGACCACCTTCGGGATCTTTGGCTACGGCTTCTTCATCGACAACCTCGACATCGTGGCGACGGTAATCGCCGCGCTGCTGGTTACAGGGCTCGTACTCTTTAGCCAGTACACCAAGCAGGGCCGTGCGATGCGCGCGGTGGCGGATGATCACCAGGCAGCACTGTCGGTCGGCATTTCGCTCAACTACATCTGGGTGCTGGTCTGGTCGGTTGCTGGTTTCGTCGCTTTGGTTGCGGGCATCATGTGGGGCACCAAATCCGGCGTCCAGTTCTCCTTGTCGCTAATCGCGCTTAAGGCGCTGCCTGTTCTGATGCTCGGGGGCTTCACCTCGATCCCTGGTGCGATCGTTGGCGGCTTGATCATCGGTGTCGGAGAGAAGCTCTTTGAATTCCTGATCGGCCCCATGGTTGGCGGTGCAACCGAGAACTGGTTCGCCTATGTGCTGGCGCTGATCTTCCTGGTGTTCCGTCCGCAAGGCCTCTTTGGCGAGAAGATCATTGAACGCGTCTGAGGCTCATATCCTCCCCACCTCCGGTGGCATGCAGGCTCAGCCCTGCATCCGCTGGAAGGCGGCGATGACCACTGCGGCCACCACCGTGACGGCCAGTGTGAGGGCGATAGTGATGTCTCCGATGAGCCTGCCGATGAGGAAGGTGATCATGGCGGCGCCACAGAGTCCCACCAGAACCAGCCCCCAAAAGAACGACATGTCCTGGGGCTCAACGCTGTCCGAATGCGGAGCCGCTGCAGGTGCTGCGCGGCGCGTGGGCGTGGGGGCGGCAGGGCGCGACCTTGGCCGCGCCGCTTGCGAACGCGTTGCCGTGGTGCGGGGTCGCGGTCCGGTGGGCTCCACCTCCGCGTCTTCCACCACTGACAGCAGTTTCGACCGGGCGTCCCTGTATTGGGCGTCGGTCAGATCTCCTCGCTTCCGTGCAGCCTCCAGCTGCCGGAGTCTCTCCAGCATTACGGTCATTTCACCCACTCACTTTTCCCACGCAAATTTTGCCGGGGAGATTGGGGCAAAATGTGGCGAAACCCGGATATCTGACGAAATGGTTAACGTGGGAGGTCGCGCATGGCCAAGCTGATTGCCATACTGAATGTCATTGCATGGTCTGGATTCTGGGCCTTTGGCTATCTCGCCCTGACGGGCGAGGGCTACACCGGCGGGCAGGTTACCGTGGCGACGCTCTTGGCGGCACTCGGTCTGTTTGCAGGCATCTTTGCCTATCTGAAACTGGTGCGTATATCGGAGCGGAATGGCTACGCCAAACCCTCCAATCGCATGACCAGAACCCAGCGCGATGACGCGCAGTCCAAATGGGGAGAGGTCTGATGCAAAACGATAAACTCAAAGAAGGGAGCCTCTGAGCCATGTTCTATCGTGAAGCCGGGGATTTCAAACTCTCCTATGTCGAGGACAGTCAGACTTTTCCGATCAAATTCGATCGCTACCGCTACTATGCGGTGCTCGCTCTGGCCTTTGGTGTGGTGCCTTTTGTAGTCAATGACTATTGGGTCAATGCGATCCTCTTGCCCTTCCTCATCTATGCGATTGCGGCGATTGGGTTGAATATCCTTGTTGGTTACTGCGGGCAGGTGTCGCTGGGCACCGGGGGCTTCATGGCGGTTGGGGCCTATGCCTGCTACAAGCTGATGACAGCCTTTCCCGAAGTGTCCATGTTCATCCATGTGCTGCTTGCAGGCGGAATCACCGCGCTGGTCTGCGTGCTCTTTGGTTTGCCCAGTTTGCGCATCAAGGGATTTTATCTGGCGGTGGCCACATTGGCGGCGCAGTTCTTCCTGGTCTGGCTCTTCAACCGCGTGCCGTGGTTTTACAACTATTCCGCTTCTGGCCAGATCAACGCGCCCGAGCGTGACGTATTTGGCATCATCATCACTGGCCCCAACGCACCGGCCTGGGCGACCTATCTGTTCTGCCTGATTTTCCTGACCTTCTGCGCCATCGTGGCCCGCAACCTGACCCGCGGCACCCAGGGGCGGACGTGGATGGCGATCCGGGACATGGATATTGCGGCCGAAATCATCGGGGTGAACCCTTTGAAGGCAAAAATGACGGCTTTTGCGGTCTCGGGCTTCTTTGTCGGGATCTCGGGCGCGCTGTTCTTCGCGGTCTACCTCGGGGCGGTCGAAGTGGGCGAGGCCTTTGGCATCAACAAGTCGTTCCTCGTCCTGTTCATGGTCATCATTGGCGGTTTGGGCTCGATCTTTGGCTCCTTTGCGGGGGCCGCGTTCCTGGTACTGTTGCCGGTGATCCTGAAGGTCGTAGGCGTGGATTGGCTGGGCTGGCCGACGGATATCGTCGCACATTTTCAGCTGGTGATCGTGGGCGCGCTGATCATCACGTTCCTGATCCTGGAGCCACACGGCCTTGCGCAGCTTTGGCGCGTCGCCAAGGAGAAACTGCGGCTCTGGCCCTTCCCGCACTAGGGAAGGCGACCAAGACATTCGCCGGGGGCGGCAAGAGGAGGTCGGCCCCGACCTAAAACACATCGGAAAAATTCAGGGAGGATGACACCCGATGAAACTGAAACTGACAAGCGTGGCGCTGAGCGCACTGATCGCAGCAAGCCCGGCAATGGCCGATCTGGTATTCCCCGATCTCAGCTATCGCACAGGCCCTTATGCAGCAGGCGGCATTCCGTTCTCCGACGGCTACAACGACTATTTCACTCTGGTGAACGAGCGTGACGGTGGCATCGGCGGCGTCATGGCACGCGTGATCGAATGTGAGACCGGCTACAACACCGAAAAAGGTGTGGAATGCTATGAATCCACCAAGGGCGAAGGCGCTCTGGTCTATCAGCCGCTCTCCACCGGGATCACCTATCAGCTGATCCCCAAAGTGACCGCCGATGGCATCCCGCTTCACACCATGGGCTATGGTCGGACTTCGGCCGCCAACGGCAAGGTGTTCTCTAACGTCTTCAACTATCCCGCCAACTACTGGGACGGGGCTTCGGGCGTGATCAACTACCTGCTCGAAGAAAATGGCGGCGACCTGAACGGCAAGAAGATCGCGCTGGTCTATCACAACTCCGCCTATGGCAAAGAGCCGATCCGCACGCTGGAAGAGCTCTCGAAGAAGCACGGGTTTGAGCTGAGCCTGCTGCCGGTTGATCACCCGGGTCAGGAACAGAAATCGCAGTGGCTCCAGATCCGCCGCGACCGTCCCGACAATGTTGTGATGTGGGGCTGGGGCGTGATGAACCAGGTGGCAATTCAAGAAGCCTCCAACATCCGCTTCCCGATGGAAAACTTCATCGGTGTTTGGTGGTCCGGGGCTGAGCACGACGTGATGGCTGCTGGCGACAAGGCGGATGGCTACAAGGCCGTGACCTTCCACAACGTTGGTCGTGACTTCCCGATCTTTGACGACATCCAGACGCATGTCGTCGACAAGGGTCTTGCGGCAGGCGCTGGCGATCAGATCGGCAACGTTCTCTATAACCGCGGCATGTATGCGGCGATGCTTGCTGTCGAAGCAGCCAAGACCGCACAGGAGATCCACGGGACTGCCGAAATTGACGCCTCCATGATGCGTGACGGGATGGAAGCGCTCTCCATCACGGCTGAAAAGATGAACGCGCTTGGTATGCCGAACTTTGGTCCGTCCTTCGATGTCACCTGTGAAAACCACGGCGGCCCCGGTCTCGTGGGTGTGACCCAGTGGGACGCGGAGACCCAGACCTGGTCGCTGGTTTCGGGCTTTAACCCGACTGACCAAGAGGTGATCGACGCTCTGGTGGCCGAAGACTCCGCATCCTATGCGGCGGAGAACAACATCGAAGAGCGCTGCAACTAAGGCGCCTCTCGCGCCGGGGCGTCTTGCTCCGGCGCGGTTCAGGAAACTTACCCGATGTGGCGGCATGCGCCACATCTGATCCGTCCCAAGCGGACGCTGGCAAAGGATAGCTTTCAACATGCTGGATGCGGCCAACTCCACAGACGTGCAGGCGGAGACACTGCTTGAGGTCAACAATATCGAGGTGATCTACAACCACGTGATCCTCGTGCTGAAAGGCGTGAGCCTGAACGTGCCCAAGGGCGGCATCACCGCGCTGCTCGGCGGCAACGGAGCGGGCAAGACCACGACTCTGAAGGCGATTTCCAACCTGCTTCACTCCGAGCGTGGTGAAGTGACCAAGGGCTCTGTCCGCTATCGTGGCAGAGACGTTCACGAGCAGGATCCGGCGGAGCTGGTGAAAACCGGCGTTATTCAGGTGATGGAAGGCCGCCATTGCTTTGAACACCTGACAGTAGAGGAAAACCTCCTGACGGGCGCCTACACGCGCGGCGACAGCAACGCCAAGATCCAAGAGGATCTGGAACTGGTCTACACTTATTTCCCGCGCCTCAAGGAACGGCGCAAAAGCCAGGCGGGCTATACCTCGGGTGGGGAGCAGCAGATGGTTGCGATGGGCCGCGCCCTCATGAGCCGTCCCGAGACGATCCTTCTGGATGAGCCGTCCATGGGGCTTGCACCGCAGCTCGTAGAGCAGATCTTTGAGATCGTGAAGTCGATCAACGAGAACGAAGGCGTGACCTTCCTTCTGGCGGAACAGAACACCAATGTGGCGCTGCGCTATGCCCACTACGGCTACATCCTGGAATCCGGGCGTGTGGTGATGGATGGCCCCGCTGCCGAGCTGCGCGAAAACCCGGATGTGAAAGAATTCTATCTCGGCATGTCCGATGAAGGCCGCAAGAGCTTTCGCGATGTGCGGTCCTATCGCCGTCGCAAACGGTGGTTGAGCTGAGGCGGGGAGGGACGAAATGACCTATTTCGACAAATTGGAAACCCGAAGCGCCGAGGAACGGGCGGCAGATCTGGCGACTTTGTTGCCCGAACAGATCGCCCGCGCCAAGGCCGCCCCGGGCTTTGCAACACAGCTTGCGGATGTGGATCCTAAAAAGATCACCTCGGTCTCAGCCCTTGCAGAGCTCCCGGTGCTGCGCAAATCCGACCTGAGTGCCGCCCAGTCGGCCAAGCCTCCGTTTGGCGGGTTTACCGTGAAACCCGCGCACGGGTTTGCGCATATCTTTCAATCTCCCGGACCGATCTATGAACCGGGTGGCGTAGATCACGACTGGTGGCGCATGGGGCGTTTCCTGCACGCGGCAGGGGTCGGCGAACGCGATGTGGTGCAGAATTGTTTTGGCTACCACCTGACACCGGCAGGCATGATCTTTGAAAATGGCGCGCGCGCAGTTGGGGCTGCGGTTCTGCCTGCGGGCACCGGCCAGACCGAACTCCAGGTCACGGCCGCTCGCGATGTCGGAGCCACCACATATGCTGGCACCCCGGACTACCTCAAGGTGATCCTCGACAAGGCCGAGGAAATGGGCGTTGAGCTGGGCTTCAAGAAGGCGGCTGTTGGCGGTGGTGCGCTGTTTCCGAGCCTGCGTCAGGAATATGCTGATCGCGGTATCTCTTGCCTTCAGTGTTACGCGACTGCGGATCTGGGCAACATCGCTTATGAGAGCGCCGCCATGGAAGGCATGATCGTCGACGAGCAGGTCATCGTCGAGATCGTCACCCCCGGAACCGGGACCCCGGTTGCGCCCGGCGAAGTGGGCGAGGTCGTGGTGACAACGCTCAACCGAGACTACCCGTTGATCCGGTTTGCGACCGGCGACATGAGTGCGGTGATGCCCGGTCAGAGCCCCTGCGGGCGCACCAATATGCGCATCAAAGGATGGATGGGTCGTGCCGATCAGACGACCAAGATCAAAGGCATGTTTGTCCGTCCCGAGCAGGTTGCGGCCCTGGTCGACAAACACGACGAGATCGTGAAGGCGCGGGTCGTTGCTTCGCGCAATGGCGAAATGGACGTGATGACGGTGCGTATCGAGGCCAATGGCGGCGATGAGATCACGTTTGCCCGCTCGGTGGTCGATGTCCTCAAATTGAAAGGCACGGTCGATATCGTCACACCCGGCTCTTTGCCCAAGGACGGGTTGGTGATCGAAGATCAGCGCAGCTACGACTGAGCCAAACAGATATGATCCAAGTGAGCCGCCGTTGCCGACATGCCGTCGCAGCGGCGGCTTTGCGCTGGAATTTCCGACAAAAATGCTTGAAACAGGGCCGACTCGTTATGAAGGCCGCATGAATGACGCACGCAAGCCAGACCCAAGCGCCAGCCCCTCGCCGTAAAACCTCTGCGCGCATCAAAGGCGCGCGGCGGTTCCAGGTGGTGGCATGGGTGGTGGCAATCGCGTGCCTTTTGCCGATGGCTGCAGTCGCGATCGCAGCCCTGACGGGCGGGGTGGAGACGATCACGCATCTTGGCCAGACTGTGCTGCCCCGCTACGCGCGCACAACGGTGTATCTGGTACTGCTGGTGTCACTTGGGACCTTTTCCATCGGGGTCGGGGCCGCGTGGCTGGTGACAATGACGCGCTTTCCCGGTGCACGGTTCTTTGAGATCGCGCTGGTACTGCCCCTGGCTTTTCCGGCTTATGTGCTGGCTTATGGCTATACGTTCCTGCTCGATCATCCGGGCATCGTGCAGACAACTTTGCGCGAGGTGACAGGCTGGGGGCCGCGAGACTACTGGTTCCCTGAAATCCGCTCGCTTGGGGGGGCGGCGCTGATGCTTGTTCTGGTGCTCTACCCCTATGTCTATCTTCTGGCGCGCGCCGCCTTCCTGCAACAAAGCGCCTCTGCATTCCTCGCGGCGCGGGCGCTTGGCGACAGCTCGTGGCGAGCGTTCTGGCGTGTGAGCCTGCCAATGGCACGCCCTGCGGTGGCTTCGGGTGTTCTCTTGACGGTGATGGAGACCATCGCAGACTATGGCACGGTCGCCTACTTCGGGGTGCAGACCTTTGCTACGGGTATCTACACCAGCTGGTTTTCGATGGCGGATCGCGCCGGTGCGGCGCAGTTGGCGCTATGCTTGTTGGGGTTTGCGCTGATGCTTGCGGTTGCAGAGCGCATCAGTCGTGGCCGCGCCCGCTATCACCACGCAGGCAAGCAACAGGCTGCTTTGCCCCCGGCCACGCTGTCGCGGGGAAAAGCGGCAGGGGCAATCATCCTCTGCGCGCTGCCGGTTGTGTTTGGGTTCCTCGTGCCGCTCATAAGCTTGACCCTGATGGGATTGAACTCGGAGCAGAACCTCTTGAGCCGCCGCTATATTTCCTTCATCACCAACTCGCTGACCTTGGCCAGCACAGCTGCCGTGGTTACGCTTCTGGCTGCGGTCTGCCTTGGGTTTTATCAACGTCTGAAACCGGGACGCCTGTCGAGCACGGCGGCCAATATTTCGCGGCTCGGCTATGCAGTTCCCGGCGGTGTGATCGCGGTTGGTCTCATGGTGCCATTTGCCGCCTTCGACAATGCGCTTGATGCTTGGATGCAGGCCAATTTCGGCCTGCGTACCGGGCTTTTGGTGACGGGCTCGATCTGGCTCTTGGTGGTGGCCTATATGGTGCGGTTCATGGCGGCCGCGCTTGGGGCGTATGAGGGCGGACAGGCGACAGTACATGCAAATATGGATGCAGCGGCACGGTCTTTGGGGCAGAGCCCATTGGGCATGCTGCGCCGTGTTCATCTGCCGATCCTGACACCCAGTCTTTTGACAGCCTTGCTGATTGTTTTTGTGGACGTGATGAAGGAACTGCCCGCGACTTTGATCATGCGCCCCTTCAACTTCGACACTCTTGCGGTGCAGGCGCATCGGTTGGCGGCGGATGAGCGGCTCGAGGGCGCGGCGGTGCCCTCTCTTGTGATCATGGCCGTTGGACTCTTGCCCGTGATCCTGGTGTGTCGTCAGGTCCGGCGGCGCAGTTAGGCCCTAGCTGCCGGTCCACCAGGCCTCGATCTGGTCGTGGCTGATCCGCTGCTCGGGCCCCAGCGCCACCAGGAGGGTTTCATTGGCGTCGCAGCGGCGGGCTTCGACATGTCGGCCAACGATATGGAGCTGGTAAGCCCCGCCGGAAGTCAGCACAAAACCTTTCATGCGATAGAGCCCCTCCGGGCGCTCCGCGAGCTTGTCGCCGAGGGCGCGGCGGTCGATGACTTCGGTGCTGCGGTGATGCCAGCTGACGTAGCCGGGATGGGAAACGGTGCTTTTGCTGCGTGGAAGCGGCGTGATGTCGAATAGCAGACGAGAGAGTTCGATGTCAGATGTCAGCGTGGGCGTGCGAGCGCCGAGTGCGCCGAGTGCCGCGATGACGCCGTCATCACTCTCGTGTTCTAGCTTGCTCACCAGTACAAGGTCCGCCGCACAGATCTGCTGCGTGACCTGTGGCTTCAACAAGGGGTCGTCCATGAGTGTGGAGAAATTCGAACCATCCACAACCGTAACAATGCCCGCATAGCTCAGGCGGCTGTCATTTAGCAGCGCATTGGCGATGGCCACGGGTTCGGCCACACCGCTGGTTTCGATCAGGATGTGATCCGGTGGCTCAGCACGAGACACAAGGTCATTCACACTCAGTGCAAGATCATCTCCCAGCGAGCAGCACACGCAGCCATTGGTGAGCGCGACGCTGTCGACAGTCTTGTTCGAGATCAGGGCCTCGTCGATGTTGATACTGCCAAAGTCATTGATCAAGACAGAGAGGCGCAGCCCGTGATCCTCGCCGAGCAGCGAGTTGATCAATGTGGTCTTTCCTGCTCCGAGATAACCGCTGATGATTGTGACAGGAATACGCATCAAACCCTATCCCCGCGCATTGAATGCAACGTATTCAGCATCTCAGCCGAGCTCCCTATTGTGTGCAACTGCAAACTCTGTGGCTCGCTGGGAGCGATTCCATAGAGGTTGGGGGGGCGATGGTCCAGCCCCACCTTGGCGCCGCGCGCGGGACATAGGCCCGCCCGCGCGCTTGCCCCTGATTTTGCATGATAATTAAACGGCGGTTCAATTTTCTCATTTGCAAGAGGGCGTCGCCCCTTAGAGGTGCTGGATGGGTCAAGTTGCGCTTCTGACGCGAATTTTGGCGATTCGCGACCGTTGCGACGGTCGTTTGTGTTGTTGCGAGCGGAAACGAAAAAGGGCGCAGCAATTGCCGCGCCCTTTGACATAACGTGGGGAACGATTATTCCCAGCCAACCTCGTTAAAGATCTTCTGTGCGGTCGGCACGTTCTTGGCGACCTTGGAGAGGTCCACGTCGTCGGCCTTGAACTCGCCGAGCTGTGCAACGCTTTCCGACTTGCTGACGCCCGGGACCGCCGGGAATTCATCGTTGCCGCCGGAGAAATATTCCTGCGCCTGATCGGAAGCCAGGTACTCGAGGAATTTGATGGCGTTCTCACGGTTCGGTGCATGTGCTGCAACACCGGCGCCGGAGAGGTTCATGTGGGCGCCTTCAGCGTCCTGAGCCGGGAAGACGACGCCGATCTTCTCGATCTCAGCCGAGAGGCCTTTGACGTCTTTGCGCAGGGCACGGGCAAAATAATAGGTGTTTGCAATCGACACGTCGCACTCGCCGGAGATCAGGCCGCGTAGCTGGTCGGTATCGCCACCCTGCGGATCGCGGGCAAAGTTTGCGACGATGCCTTCTGCCCAATCGCGTGCCGCCTCTTCACCGTGGTTCTCGATGATGGCCGACAGCAGGGTCTGGGAGTAGACATTGGAAGACGATCGGTGGCAGACCATGCCTTTGTATTCGGGCTTGGCAAGATCCATGTAGTCTGCGGGCGGGTTGGCCACATCAGCCTTGTCATAGAAGACGATGCGGGCACGCTGAGAGAAACCAAACCACTGGTTGTCGCTATCTTGCAGGTTGGCGGGGATGCGCTCTTCAAGAATGTCGCTGTCGATGGACTGAAGCACACCGGCGTTCTTCGCGCGCTCAAGGCGGGAGGTGTCGACGGTGATCAGAACATCCGCAGGGGAGTTGGCCCCTTCGGCCTGCATGCGCGCGACTAGCTCATCGGCTTTGCCTTCGATGCGGTTGATGGTGATACCGGTAGCCTCTTCAAAGTCGGTGTAGAGGCGTTCGTCGGTGTCGTAATGGCGGGACGAGTACAGGTTCACAACCCCGTCAGCAACGGCGGTCGTAGCAAGGCTCGCGGCGATTACGGTAGTGAAGACTTTGATTTTCATTCGATTTCCATCCTCGTGAATGTCGCTAGTCCCTGGGTGACTCTCGCTCGGCCAATTCCCAAGTTGTTTAGTCAATTACTATATTGGGCGCGAAAGAAAAGGGGTTATCCGATAAATTCAGTCAGAAAATTTCTGCGGCCGGCCAATTTGGGCGCGGTCGAGTGTCGCAGCCACGCGGATACGGAGGCTCCGGGCGGCTTGAGTGTAAGGCTGGAGAATGGAGTTTCGGTCGAGATCGGGGATGTGCGCCGAGTCGTGCGGCGGGTATTGGTTGGTGTGAGAACCAAACCCAAAAACAAAAAACCGCATCCTGGGATGCGGTTTTTCGGAGCCTTCAAAGAGGCATCATGTGCGAAGTGCTCAGCCTTGGCGTGCTTTGAACTTGCGCTGCGTCTTGTTGATGACGTAAACGCGGCCCTTGCGACGCACAACCCGGCAGTCACGGTGCCGGTTCTTCAGCGAGCGGAGCGAGTTCTTGACCTTCATGGTCTCTCTCCTTTTCTGCGGCGCGAACCAGCGCCTGGGTTAGCGGGGCGTCCTGGACCGCAGTCCAAAACAGCGAAATCATGGTGGGCGGTACAAGGATCGAACTTGTGACCCCTTCGATGTCAACGAAGTGCTCTACCGCTGAGCTAACCGCCCATGATGCCAACTCAAAACTACGCCGATTGGCGCATCGCTTCGCGTCGGTGAAGGGGTCTATAAAAGGAGTCGATTGTGGGTGCAAGAGCTTTTGCCACAGAAATATAAACTCTATGCTGGGAATCTCAGGCAAGAGGGCGGAGTGGGCATGTCAGGTCAGGCATATTCTATCGAAATGCCGCAAGGGTGGCAGTCACCGGTGGTGATTGCGTCGCCTCACAGCGGATCGAATTACCCAAAAACCTTTGTTTCTCAGTCGATTCTGGACGCAAACCGGCTGCGCAGTAGTGAAGATGCCTTTGTCGATCAGTTGTTCGCAGCTGCCCCGAGGCTCGGCATGCCATTGCTGACAGCCAAAATGCCCAGAGCCTATGTGGATCTCAATCGCTCCTCCGATGAGCTTGATCCGGCCTTGATCGAAGGGGCGCGCCGGCGTGGACAGAATCCCCGAATTGCCTCGGGGCTTGGCGTGATTCCCCGCGTGGTCGCCAACGGGCGCGAGATCTATCGTGGAAAAATCCCGATGGATGAAGCCATGGCGCGAATCGATGATTATTGGGTCCCTTACCACGCAGCGCTACAGAGATTGCTGGATGCTTCCCACACGCGGTTTGGCAAGGCGATCCTTATTGATTGCCACTCCATGCCCCATGAAGCGATCGAAAGCTGCTCTCCGCGACGTGAGAGACGGCCCCAAATCGTGCTGGGCGATCGATTTGGCGCTGCTGCCGATGCGGCGATCGTCGACCAAGTCGAGGCGGCCTTTGCCGAAGTTGGCTTTCGTGTTGCGCGCAACAGCCCGTTTGCCGGCGCTTACATCACGCAAACATACGGGCGCCCTTTCCGTCATCAGCATGCCATTCAGGTCGAGATTGACCGCTCTCTTTATATGCACGAGGCTGACGTCGCCCCCAACGACGGGTTTGACGACGTGCGCGCGCGTCTGACCCTGGCGTTGCAGCGGATTGCGCAACTGGGTGAGGATCTCACCCCGATGGCAGCAGAATAGCCCGAACCGAGCAAGCCCCCGGGGGCGTTCCAGATTCTAACGAAGTGACCGACCTTTTCGGATCGCCTCTTTGCCAAAGCGTTTGCGAATCTCATCCGTCGCGCGTTCTGCATTGGCGCGTTTGGTTGCGTCCGGGTCCAGCAGGTCCCCTGTGGCATCCGCTTGCGCTTCGGGCGCCAACTCGCTGATGCCGCAACCAAGCAATCGAAATGGGCCTTGCTGGATCGTCTGGTCCAACAGGCGCCGCGCCGTGCGATAGATTTGATCTGCATATTGCGTCGGGCTGTGCAGGGACTGTCGCCGAGTGAGGGTCGAATGGTTCGCGCGCTTGAGTTTCAGTGTTACCACCCGTCCCGCGAGACCTTTGGCCTTGGCGCGATCTGAAACCTGTTCCGCGAGGCGCCAGAGGTGGCCATCCAGTACCTCAGAATGCATCGTGTCCTCAAAGAAAGTGGTTTCTTTGGAGATGGATTTGACCGGCGCGCGCGCAGAGACCTTGCGGCGGTCCTCGCCGCGCGCAAGATGCCAGAGCCGATCTCCCATGCTGCCAAATCTGTCATGGAGATCGCGCCGTTCCCAACGCAGAAGGTCAGAGAAGGCTCGGATACCCGCCTTTTCGAGCGAAGCCTGTGCAGCGGGGCCAATGCCCCAGATGAGGCGCACAGGTTTGTCGCGAAGAAACTCCGCGGTTTCAGCTTTGCCGATTACGGAAAACCCGCGCGGCTTGTCGAGGTCGGACGCCACTTTGGCGAGGAACTTATTATGGCTGAGGCCAATGGAGCCCGTGACCCCCAATTCGTCCTTCATGCGCTTCACAAGCCGCGCGAGCATGACGGCAGGCGCTGCGCCATGCAGCCGCTCTGTGCCCGAGAGATCCATGAAGGCCTCATCCAGAGAAAGCGGCTCTACTTCAGGTGTCAGTTCGTCCATCATAGCGCGAATGGCGCGGCTGGTTTCGGCGTAGACCTCCATGCGGGGTTTGATCACGACTGCATCGGGGCAGAGTTTGAGCGCCTGAAACATCGGCATTGCGGAGCGAACGCCGCGAATGCGCGCCACATAGCAGGCCGTGGAGACCACACCGCGATGCCCCCCGCCAATTATGACCGGCTTGTCTGCGAGCTCAGGATTATCGCGTTTTTCAACACTTGCATAAAACGCATCACAGTCCATATGCGCGATGGAGAGCGACAAGAGTTCCTCATGCTGCTTGACGCGCGGGCTGCGGCAGACCGGGCAGCGTTTGGGGCCGCGAGGTGACGTGCCGGGGTCAAAACAATGCAGGCATTCGCGGCATAGGGCAGGCATGAGGGGCTCGAACTAAGGCAGAATAGGGGTGCTTACCGATGGCGTTCACAGTAGCGTGCACGCAGCGCAAGCAGGCGCATCCATGCGGGGTTGAACTGTATCATGAGCTTTAAGGGAGCGAAACTGCTGCTGTTTCTCGGGCCTCATCTCCTGGTGATTCTGCGCGACCAGAAAGCGGGTATCCCCTTCCCCGGACACTGGGATTTTCCGGGTGGCGGCCGGGAGGGTGATGAAACCCCGCAGGCCTGCGCCTTGCGAGAGACCTACGAAGAGGTCGGCCTGATCTTGCCCGAAAGCCGCATTCACTACAGCCGCCGCTATCCTCGGCCTGATGGTGCAACCTGGTTTTTTGCGGCAGAAATCGGCGCGCGATGCGTGGAGGATATCAAGTTTGGTGATGAGGGGCAGGGCTGGGATCTGATGACGCCCGAAGACTACATCGCGCATCCCCTCGGCATTCCGCGATTCAAGGTCCGGTTGCAAGACTACCTCCAGAGCGGGCGCCGCGCAGCCGAGATCTGACCAAATGCGCATTAGCTCGGTCTGCGCTGTAGCCGAGGGAAAAAACCCCAAATTTTGTGTTTTTGAAAGAAAGCCCCCGCACAATTGGCGGGGGAAGGTGACGTTTCTCAGGAAGAGGTAAACGTCAGGGGAGTGTCTCACCCCTAGATTCACCCATGTGAGCCAGTTTCGCAAAGGTTGAGAGGGTGTTTGAGGGGATTTAACGGTCTGCCCTGTGCTTTCGATGTCACGCCGCATACATTCAACTTTTCAAATCGAGCCGGGGTGCGACTCAATTTGTTCTTTGATCCCTGCGGGTTGCGGTCGAGCGGCGCGTTAGGGTGGCCCCGCAGGGCGCAACGGGGCTATTTGGTGCGTTTGCGTTTGTTTATCGGGGTCGAGCGCACAAAAAACAGGCGTGTGGCTGCGCGTGCCTCAGTTCGGCGCTTTCGCCTGCGGGCTGTTCATCTCTTGCAGAATTGACTCTGCCGCTACCCGGGGTGCTTCCGCCTGCCAGATCGGGCGACCGACAACGATGTGGTCAACGCCGGAAGCCAGAGCCTGCGCCGGGGTTGTAACGCGCTTCTGGTCGCCAAGGTCAGCGCCCACCGGGCGCACACCAGGAGTGACGATCAGCTTGCCTTCTGCTTCGGGCAGGGAGCGGATCATGGCGGCTTCCTGCGGGCTTGCAATGACGCCATCTGCGCCAGCCGACAACGCCTTGCCGGCGCGCTCTTGCACCAGATCTTTGATCTCACCGGATTTGATCATCGCCCCATCCAGATCGTCGCGATCCAGCGACGTAAGGATTGTCACGGCGAGGATCTTCAGATCCTTGCCCGCAGCCCCTTCTTTTGCGGCGCGCACCACATAGGGGTCGCCGTGCACGGTCAGGAAGTCGAGATCGAACTGCGCCAATCCGCGCACCGCGTTTTCCACGGTGGCCCCGATGTCAAAGAGCTTCATGTCGAGGAAGATCTTTTTACCCAACTCTTGCTTCAACTCATTTGCGAGGGCCAGCCCGCCCCCGGTGAGCATCCCAAGGCCGATTTTGTAGAATGAGACCGCGTCACCCAGCTGTTCCGCCAGTTTGAGCCCTTCAAGGGCGTTGGGAACATCCATGGCAACGATCAGGCGGTCATCTGCGAGGGGGCTGGTCATCGGGGATACTCCGGTTTTTAGGGCAAGCTGGCGCCTTCCTACTGTCTTAGAAGGGCCTCGAAAAGGGGAGACGGTGGCTTTTTGCCAGAGTTGATCCCGGTCAAGGTTCGTCAACTTCTCGGATGTTACTCTGGGACTTGAAGATGGGGCGCGAATGCCCACATCTTTGATCAAGGCCCACACCGACCCTGTGCCGCCAAGCGGGCGGGGTCACGAAAGGGGCGCTTATGAAGAGGAGAAGAAGATGGACTTGAACAAGTTCACTGAACGGGCGCGTGGTTTTGTGCAGGCGTCCCAGACAATTGCGTTGCGTGAAGGCCACCAGCGCCTGACACCGGAACATATCCTGAAAGCATTGCTCGACGACGATCAAGGCATGGCGTCGAACCTGATTGCGCATGCGGGTGGGAACATCGCGCGAGTGAGCGAGGCGGTGGAAGCCGCGATCGGCAAGTTGCCGAAGGTCTCTGGCGATGCTGGTCAGATCTATCTGGACGGGCAAACCGCCAAGGTTCTGGATGAAGCGGCCAAGGTGGCCGAAAAAGAGGGCGACAGCTTTGTCCCGGTCGAGCGACTGCTGACCGCGCTGGCTCTCGTGAAATCCAAGGCAAAGGATGCGCTGGACGCAGGTGGCGTGACGGCGCAGAAGCTCAATGAGGCGATCAACGACGTACGCAAGGGGCGCACGGCGGATACCGCAACCGCAGAGGATACTTATGAGGCGCTGAAAAAGTTCACCCTGGATCTCACGGAGCGCGCGAGAGAGGGCAAGATCGACCCGATCATTGGCCGCGATGACGAAATTCGCCGCGCCATGCAGGTCCTGTCGCGTCGCACCAAGAACAACCCTGTCCTGATCGGCGAGCCGGGCGTGGGTAAAACCGCGATTGCCGAGGGCATGGCGTTGCGGATCGTCAATGGCGACGTGCCCGAGAGCCTCAAGGACAAGCGTCTCCTGGCGCTCGACATGGGCGCGCTTATTGCGGGTGCGAAATATCGCGGTGAGTTCGAGGAACGCCTCAAGGGCATCCTCAATGAGGTGACCGATGCGGCGGGCGAAATCATTCTGTTCATCGACGAGATGCATACTCTTGTAGGAGCAGGCAAATCCGATGGCGCGATGGATGCGGCCAACCTCATCAAACCGGCACTTGCTCGCGGTGAGCTGCACTGTATCGGCGCAACCACGCTCGATGAGTATCGTAAATACGTGGAAAAGGACGCAGCCCTGGCCCGTCGCTTCCAGCCTGTCATGGTCACGGAGCCGACAGTGGAAGACACGATTTCCATCCTGCGCGGTATCAAGGAAAAATACGAGCTGCACCACGGAGTGCGCATTGCGGATGCGGCGCTGGTGTCTGCCGCGACGCTTTCGAACCGCTATATCACCGACCGGTTCCTGCCCGACAAGGCGATCGACCTTATGGACGAGGCGGCATCGCGCCTGCGTATGGAGGTGGACTCCAAACCCGAAGAGCTCGACGCGCTGGATCGGCAGATCCTGCAGATGCAGATCGAAGAAGAAGCGCTGAAGCTCGAGGATGATGTGGCCTCCAAGGATCGTCTGGAGCACCTCCAGAAGGAACTGGCAGACCTGCAGGAGCGTTCGCGCGAAATGACCGCGCAATGGCAGTCCGAGCGCGATAAACTCGCCTCTGCGCGTGATCTGAAAGAGCAGCTGGATCGCGCACGTGCCGAACTCGACATCGCCAAACGCGAGGGGAATCTCGCCAAGGCGGGTGAGCTGTCTTATGGCGTCATTCCGGGGTTGGAAAAGCAGCTCTCGGAGGCTGAACAGAAAGAAGAGCAGGGCCTGATGGTCGAGGAAGCGGTGCGTCCGGAGCAGATTGCAGCCGTGGTGGAACGCTGGACCGGTATTCCGACCTCCAAGATGCTGGAGGGCGAGCGCGAGAAGCTCTTGCGGATGGAAGATGGCCTGCACAAGCGCGTCATTGGTCAGAACGCCGCCGTGACGGCCGTGGCTAACGCGGTGCGTCGGGCGCGCGCGGGGCTCAATGATGAGAACCGTCCGCTGGGGTCCTTCCTATTCCTTGGGCCGACCGGCGTGGGGAAAACTGAGCTCACCAAGGCTGTGGCCGAGTTCCTCTTTGATGATGACAGCGCGATGGTACGCATCGATATGTCGGAGTTCATGGAGAAACACGCGGTTGCACGTCTGATCGGTGCCCCTCCGGGCTATGTCGGGTACGACGAGGGCGGCGTGCTCACCGAAGCGGTGCGGCGCAGACCTTATCAGGTGGTTCTGTTTGACGAGGTCGAAAAGGCCCACCCGGACGTGTTCAACGTGCTCTTGCAGGTGCTCGATGATGGCGTGCTGACCGATGGTCAGGGCCGGACCGTGGACTTCAAGCAGACGCTGATCATTCTGACGTCGAACCTCGGAGCGCAGGCACTGAGTCAGCTGCCAGATGGCGCGGATGCAGCAGATGCCAAACGCGACGTGATGGACGCGGTGCGGGCACACTTCCGGCCCGAGTTCCTGAACCGTCTGGATGAGACCGTGATCTTTGACCGCCTGGGACGGCAGGACATGGACGGTATCGTCGAAATCCAGCTTGGGCGTCTCGCCAAGCGTCTGGCGCAACGCAAAATCACGCTGGAGCTGGATGAGGGGGCAAAGACCTGGCTCGCAGATGAGGGCTACGACCCGGTGTTCGGGGCGCGGCCGCTCAAACGCGTGATCCAGCGCGCCTTGCAAAACCCGTTGGCCGAGGCCCTGCTGGCTGGCGACATCAAGGACGGTGAAATCGTTCCCGTGTCTGCCGGGGCTGAGGGGCTGGTGATCGGGGATCGCGTCGGCAGCTCCGATCGTCCGCTGCCGGATGATGCCGTGGTGCATTGAGCACCCACATATATAAGGAATACGGGGTCGCCCTCTGGGGCGGCCCTTTTTTAAACGAACGTCTGAATTCTAAAGGTCTCGTGATGGAGCGCGTTGCAGTCGTGACCCGCCTCTCCGGGCAGCAATGCTACAAGTTAACAGAGGGCGGCCATTGAGGGCCGCGTGATCCGACGACAGAAAGGAAGTGCGATGGGGTTTGCAATGAACGCGGTGTCAATTCTTGCGGTGATGTTCATCTGTTTGATTGGCGTATTGGGCCTTGTGGCGCTGATCATGTTCCTCATCGATCGCAGCCAGACGCAGGACGCCATTCGGCGCAACTATCCGGTTCTTGGCCGGTTTCGTCACCTCTTCAGCACCCTTGGAGAGTTCTTCCGCCAGTATTTCTTTGCAATGGACCGCGAGGAATTGCCTTTCAACCGGGCTCAGCGGGAATGGATTGCCCGTGCCTGTGCGGGTGTGACGAACACAGTCGCCTTTGGCTCTACGCGCAATACATCCGTGCCCGGAACGCCAATTTTCGTGAATGCGCCCTTTCCACCCCTTGATGATCAATTTGCAAGCGCGGAACCGATGCTCATCGGACCCACTGCGCGTGTACCATATAATGCTCCGTCCTTCTTCAATATCTCGGGTATGAGCTACGGGGCCCTCTCGCGCCCGGCCATTACAGCCCTGAGCCGTGGGGCGCGCGATGCAGGGGTTTGGCTCAACACTGGTGAAGGCGGATTGAGCCCGTTTCACCTAGATGGCGGGTGCGACATCGTCTTTCAGATCGGAACTGCCAAATACGGTGTGCGAGACACGGCCGGCAACCTGAGCGATGCGCGGCTCAAGGAGCTTGCGGAGATCCCACAGGTCAAGATGTTTGAGCTAAAGCTCGCGCAGGGGGCCAAACCCGGGAAGGGCGGCATCCTGCCCGCCGAGAAGGTCAACGCTGAGATTGCAGAGATTCGCGGCATTATAGAGGGTGAGGCCAGTATTTCACCGAACCGTCATCTCGACATCGCGAATTACGATGACCTCTTGGATATCGTGGCGCGCATCCGGGAAGTCACGGGTAAGCCCGTGGGCATCAAGACCGTCGCCGGCTCCGAGGTCGCCCTGCGCGAGATGTTCCTGAACTTTGCCGCCCGGCCCGAAGATGTGCCGGATTTCATCACCATAGACGGTGGAGAAGGTGGCACCGGAGCGGCGCCGATGCCTTTGATCGATCTTGTTGGCATGTCTGTGCGTGAGGCGCTGCCTTTGGTCTGCAATCTGCGCGACGAATATGGCTTCAAGGACCGTATTCGCCTGATTTCGAGCGGCAAGCTGGTCAACCCCGGTGATGTGGCCTGGGCGCTGGCCGCAGGGGCGGATTTTGTGACTTCGGCGCGCGGGTTCATGTTTTCCCTGGGGTGTATCCAGGCGCTCAAGTGCAATCGCAACACCTGCCCCACCGGCATCACCACGCATGATCCGCGTTTTCAAAAGGGGCTGGTGGTCGAGGACAAGTATAAAAAGGTCGCGCGCTACGCCCGTGAGGTGATCCACGAGGTGGAAACCATCGCGCATTCCGTGGGCGTTGACGAGCCGCGCAAGATGCGGCGCCGTCATGTGCGGATCGTGGGCGAAGGCGGGGCGTCTGTTCCGATGAACGTGGATCAGCCCTCTTACGACAGCAGAGGCAGCAACGCCTGATCTGGAAAGAGCAGAGCCGCCAGCAGCGCCACCGCAATCCCGGCAAAGATCCAAGAGGCGCGGCGCAGGGTGGGGTGGCCGCTCCAGGCTTGCATCAGGACCGCAGCGCCACCGTTGGACAAGATACCAAACGCAAGCACCTCATGGCTGACCTCTCCGCCGAGGGCTGCGATGAGGCCGGAAAAATACATGCCGAGCAGCACCAGAAGCGTCAACCCATACAGCCGGTAGGTGAGCGGGCTGTCGCCATATTGCGCCATCAGACCATTCAGCCGCTTCTGTGGCGCAAAAAGGAACAGATGCGTGAGGCCAAGGGTGACAAGGATCTTGATTCCCAAGATCACGGTGAGCGGGTTCATTGAGACATCAGTCATGACGGTCCCTCGTGTTTGGTGGATTGATTGGCGCATGGTTTGCCAATCTGA